>JAZKDS010000323.1:0-13804 GCA_040387455.1 Bacteroidota bacterium | reverse complement strand
CTGCGTTCAGGGAAATTCCACTGCTAAAGAGTCTTAAAGACAAAGCTTTTAAACAAATGGGCAGCTCGGGTGGTGGCAACCACTTCGTGGAGTTCGGCATTGTTGATGTTTCGGTAAACGACCCTGTTTTTAGCCTGCCTGCCGGTAAGTATGTGGGTGTGCTTTCGCACAGTGGCTCACGTGGGCTTGGTGCAAATATTGCCAGGCATTACACCAATCTGGCCATGAAGCAAACTCCGCTGCCTAAAGAGGCGCGCCATCTGGCATGGCTGGATCTTGACACACACGACGGCCAGGAATACTGGATAGCCATGAACCTTGCAGGAGATTATGCTTCGGCATGCCACCACGATATTCATAGGCGTATTGCAAAAGCGTTGGGTGCGCGTCCGCTAAAAATGGTAGAAAACCACCACAACTTTGCATGGAAAGAACTGGTTAACGGCCAAGAGCTTATTGTGCACCGCAAAGGAGCCACACCTGCCGGTAAAGACGTGCTGGGCATTATTCCCGGCAGTATGACGGCACCCGGATATATTGTAAAAGGTTTGGGTAACACAGCGAGTATCAATTCAGCATCGCACGGTGCAGGCAGGCAAATGTCGCGTTCGCAGGCCAAGCAGCACATAACCATGAGCGAGGTTAAAAAAGTACTTAAAGACAACGGTGTTACCCTTCTTGGTGCAGGCCTTGACGAAGCGCCTATGGCTTATAAAGACATAAACAAAGTTATGGCACAGCAAACCGAACTGGTAGATGTGGTGGGTATGTTTATCCCTAAAATTGTGCGGATGGACAGGGGGTAATTGTAGATAGCATAAAACAGTTATAAACAGATAATAAAAAAACAATAAAAATGGGAATTAACACCTACGAAGTGATGTACATCCAGGCCAGGGATAATTACCCTTATAACGTGGATGAGTGTATTGAAAAATTGCAATATGTAATTGCGGCCGATGATGAGCATGCCGGCGCACATTTTTTAATGGGTCAGATATATGATGAGCAGCTTGAAGACTACAAGCAGGCCGAGTATTATTACCGGATGACACTGTATCTTGACAAGGGCCATCTGGCGGTATATTATGAGTATGCCACGTTGCTGTGCAACCATAGCCGTTTTGACGAGTGCCAAAAATTAATTGATGCAGGCCTAACAGTTTCCGGTATTGATGCAGCAAGGCTCAGGTATATAAATGGCCAGATGCTGGAAAAACAGCACCTGTTTAAAGAGGCTATAAAAATGTACAATCAGGCTAAGTTCGATGCACTTAACACTGGCTTTTTAGACGCCATGGATGCACATATTAAAAGGGTTAAGGATAAAAAAGCCCTGCTGAAACCTGAAAAAAAATCAGGTAAGAAAAAGAAAAAGCAAAAAAAATCCTGAGAATGTAAAGCCGCTTAATGCGGCTTTTTTATTTACATTTATCAAAAATTTCAATACTAAAATGAGAAAGATATCGGATATTGCCATTCTTTTAATCTCTATATCTGTATATTCACAAAAAGCTGATTATGCAAAACATGTTAACCCGTTTATAGGTACGGGAGGGCACGGGCACACGTTTCCGGGTGCTACAGTGCCGTTTGGCATGGTGCAACTCAGTCCTGATACCCGTGTAGACGGCAGCTGGGATGGCTGTAGCGGCTACCATTATTCAGATGATGTATTGTACGGGTTTTCGCATACGCACCTTAATGGTACAGGCTGTACCGATTTTGGCGATATCATGCTAATGCCTACCATGGGAACGCCAAGCCTGGATAATAAATCATATTCTTCCACCTTCTCTCATGCCAATGAAAAAGCGGCTGCGGGCTATTATGCGGTACAAATAGATGATGATGCCATATTTGCCGAGCTTACCACTACCACACGTGTGGGGCTGCACCAGTATACGTTTAGCAAAGATGGGCAGGCTAACATAATCCTTGACCTGAATCATCGCGATAAGCTTATTATGGGCGAAGTGCGCATTATAGACAGCAAGACCATTGAAGTATTGCGCCGCAGTGCCGCCTGGGCAACCGATCAGTATGTGTATGCACGCATAGAGTTCAGCGCACCCATGAAAATTACGGCAGTGAACAACAATGCCTTTGCCCCGGCTAAGGTTACCGATACCTTTTTTGCGGGTTCAATCTTAGCCATCAGTTTTAGTAAAGAGGTTAAGAAAGGCGAAAAGCTAATGATTAAAGTTGCCTTAAGCCCTACGGGATATGAAGGCACTGCAAAAAATATGAAAGCAGAGTTACCCGGATGGGATTTTGCTAAAACCAAGGCTGATGCCGAGGCCCTTTGGAACAAAGAACTCTCAAAAATTGAGATTACCGAGGACGATAAAGACAAACAAGCGGTGTTTTATACGGCGCTTTATCATACCATGATGCAGCCTAACATAGCTATGGATGTTGACGGCATGTACCGCGGCCGCGATAATGAAATGCATAAGGCCGAAGGGTTTGATTATTATACGGTATTCTCGCTATGGGATACATTCAGGGCAGCGCACCCGCTGTATACATTGATTGAAAAGAAACGTACGGCCGATTTTATAAATACCTTTTTGGCGCAGTATGAACAGGGCGGCAGGCTTCCTGTATGGGAACTTGCCAGTAATGAAACGGACTGCATGATAGGTTATCATTCGGTTAGCGTAATGACCGATGCTATGGCTAAAAACATACAGGGCTTTGATTATAATAAGGCTTTTGAGGCGGCAAAACACAGTGCTATGCTTAATCATTTAGGGCTCGATGCCTATAAGCGTAATGGTTTTATAAGCATAGACGATGAGCACGAAAGTGTGTCTAAAACGTTGGAATATGCCTATGATGACTGGTGTATTGCTAAGATGGCAGAAATACTGAACAAAAAAGAAGAGTACCTGTATTTTATGAAGCGCAGCCAAAGCTGGAAAAACCTGTTTGATAAGCAAACCGGCCACATGCGGCCCAAACGCAACGGAGGCTGGGAGACCCCTTTTGATGCCCGCGAAGTAAACAACAACTTTACCGAAGGCAACAGCTGGCATTACAGCTTTTTTGTACCACAGGATATAAGTGGTATGATAGAGGCTTATGGTGGTAAAGATGCTTTTGAGGCAAAACTTGATGAGATGTTTAGTGCCCCAAGTGCTACCACCGGCCGTGAGCAGGTAGATGTTACCGGGCTTATAGGCCAATATGCCCAGGGCAATGAGCCCAGCCACCACATGGCTTACTTATATAATTATGTTGATAAACCGGAAAAGACCCAGAAGTGGGTGGGTTATATTTTAGATAACTTTTATAAAAATACGCCGGATGGCCTTATAGGTAATGAAGACTGCGGGCAAATGAGCGCCTGGTATGTGTTGAGTAGTATGGGTGTATATCAGGTAACACCGGGTTTATATAGATGGAATTATGTCACACCATATTTTAAGCAGGTCAGGATAAATTATGAAGACGGGCATAACGACGTTATTACGCCCGGCATGCAGTATCCTAATCCGCAGGCTTATGGCAGGTCAACTTCAATTCCGTATAAAAAAATAGTGCCGGTGCCGGTTATTGAGGCGCCATCTAAATCATATACTGATGCTATGAAAGTAACATTTAAGGGTTTTGATGCGAAGGATAAAATTTATTATAAGGTGCAGGAGGGTAGAAGTTCTGTAGGTGTGGAGTATAAACGCTATAAAAAACCTGTAACCATTAAACAGAAAGAGGCAATTGTATCATTCTTTGCTGAAAATAATGGAGTATACAGTGATACCATTCAGGCGGTTTATTTTAAAAAGCCAAACAACTACAGTATTGGTATTACATCAAAATTTAATCCGCAATATACAGCCGGTGGGCCGGATGCCTTGCTGGATGGCATTCGCGGAAGCGAAAACTGGCGCAAAGGCGACTGGCAGGGTTACCAGGGCCAGGATTTTGAGGCGGTGGTAGATTTACAAAAAGAAACCGGAATATCATCTATAGCGGCAAGCTTCCTGCAGGATAGCCGTGCCTGGATTGTTTTTCCTGCTAAAGTAGAATATTATACGAGCAGCAACAACATAGATTTTAAGCTGGTTAAAACAGTAGATAATACAGTTGCGCCACAAAATTATGAGGTACAGTTACAGTCTTTTAACGCCGAGCTTAAAGGTATTAAAGCGCGCTATATAAAAGTTAAGGCTTACAACTTTGGTACATTGCCTGATTGGCACCAGGGTGCCGGTGGCGACGCCTTTATTTTTATAGATGAAATTACAGTTAACCCTTAATTGTGCTTAGGGGTTTCTTCCTTGCCGGGAAACGCAAAAGAAGCCAGTACAGCGCATAATAATATGCCGCCTACCACAGCTAACGATATTGGGCTCGAAATGTGTACAAAAGGGCTTATAAGCATTTTTACGCCTATAAATGCCAGTATAAGTGCCAGCCCGTAGTGCAATTTGCTAAACATGTGCATAAAGTTAGCCAGTAAAAAATACAGTGCCCTAAGGCCCAGTATGGCAAATATGTTTGATGTATACAGTATAAATGGGTCGTTTGGTGCTATGGCAAATATGGCGGGTATAGAATCTACAGCAAAAATAAGGTCGGTAAATTCTATTACGGCTACCACTACAAGCAGCGGCGTTGCCATTTTTACACCGTTTTGTACAGTAAAAAATTTATCTCCGTCAAAGTTATTGGTTACTTTAAAAAACTTGTGTACTATCCTGGCGCCGGGGCTTTTAGTAAAGTCTTTATTCTCATCAGTATCTTCCTGGGCGCTCCATGATTTTATACCGGCTACAATAAGGAATATACCAAACAGGGTAAGTATTACATTTACCTTTTCAATGGTGTGCCCAAAAACCTCAATAGGAGGCAGGTAAGTAAGATTAATAAGCTCTACACCTGTAAATATAAATATTGCCCTGAAAAACAGTGCGCCTATTATACCCCAAAACAATACTTTATGGTGCAGGTGCTTGGGCACGTTAAAAAAACCGAATACCATTATAAACACAAACAGGTTATCTACCGATAGGGCTTTTTCTATCCAGTAAGCACTTTGGAATTTGGTAAAGGCATCAAAATCCATGGTATAATAAACCACGCCGCTAAACAGCATGCTAAGGCCTATCCATACAACAGACCACGTTAAGGCTTCTTTATTACTAACTACGTGGCTGTGTTTGTTAAATATGCCAAGGTCTAATAAAAGCATTACAATTACCACTATACCAAATACGGCAAGTACAACAGGGTGGTTTATAAGGTGGTCGTGGTTCATTGTTTTATTAGTCTAATTTATCGGTTAATTTTTTAAAAACGCTTTTTGCATCTTTACCTTCATATAATATGCTGTGTACAGCATCTATAATAGGCGTCTTTGCTTTATATTCTCGGTTAAGTTCCCAGGCACTTTTAGCGGCATAATATCCTTCGGCCACCATGCTCATTTCCATCATGGCGCTTTTTACGGTGTAGCCTTTACCAATCATGTTACCAAACATCCTGTTACGCGAAAACACCGAATAGCCGGTAACTAAAAGGTCGCCCAGGTATGCAGAATCGTTTATGTTGCGCTTCATTTTATGTACCTTACGTATGAATTTTTTCATTTCGCGCACGGCATTACTCATCAGCAACGCCTGAAAGTTATCGCCATAGCCAAGGCCGTGGGCCATACCGGCAGCAATGGCATAAATGTTTTTAAGCATAGCTGCATATTCTGTGCCAATAATATCATCTGATATTTTGGTTTTTATATAGTGGCTGTTGAGGTTTTTAGCCATAGTGCTGGCTTTTTTCTCACTGCCGCAGGCTATGGTAAGGTAAGAAAGGCGCTCAAGCGCTACTTCTTCCGCATGGCACGGGCCTGTAATTACGCCTATATTATCATAGTCAACATCATACGTTTCATGAAAGTGCTCGCCCACAATAAGGCTGGTCTCGGGCACAATACCCTTAATGGCACTAAATATTACTTTGTCTTTGAGGTCTACGGTAAGCTTTTCGAGCTCTGTACTTAAAAATGCCGATGGTATGGCAAATATTACATAGTCGGCATAAGCAACGGCCTCGTTTATATCATTAGTAAGCAACAGTTTATTGGTGTCAAATTCAACTGAACTTAAATAGTTTGGATTATGCTTTTGCAGTTTTAAATGGTCAATGGCATTTGTGTTGCGCATATACCATGCAATATGGCTAACATTAGAGCATAGCATTTTAGCAATTGCCGTAGCCCAGCTTCCGCCGCCTATAACTGCAAACTTAGGAGTGTCACTCATTTAGTTTAAAGGTTTGTTTGTAGGGTCAAAAATACTCAAATTTAACAGAATCTGCTCTATGCTTAACTCTCTGTATGATAACACCTTAAATAATATTAACATTTTATTATGATTGCTAATGCAATGAGTAGCCTTTGCAGGCGTTATTGTATAGAATTTTGTTTGTAATTCTTTTAGGATTATAACAAGGTTAGTTAAATTTTTTGTTTTTGGTGTTTTAAAAGGCATTCTTGTTTTACACAGGATGCCTTTTATATTTATAATAACCCCGGTTTTAAAAACAGAAAGTTACGGTTATATACTATTAAAATATGCTAATCAATTGTTATAGTTTGGTTAACGCTTTACATAAAAAAACTGCCCCATTTGGGGCAGTTTTTCTTATAATATTATTCCTGGATTATAAGTCAAAACGTATGCCCTGCGCCAGTGGCAACTGGTTACCATAGTTAATGGTATTGGTTTGCCTGCGCATATAAGCCCTCCATGCATCAGAACCGCTCTCGCGGCCTCCGCCGGTTTCTTTCTCGCCACCAAAGGCACCACCTATCTCAGCACCCGAAGTACCTATGTTTACATTGGCAATACCACAGTCAGAACCTTGTTGAGAAAGGAAAAGCTCCATCTCTCTCATGTTATTGGTAAAGATTGAAGATGAAAGCCCCTGAGGTACGCCATTTTGCATTTCTATAGCCTGCTCCAATGTGCTGTATTTCATGATGTATAAAATAGGAGCAAACGTTTCGTGCTGCACAATTTCAAAATGGTTTTCTGCCTCAATAATGCATGGCTTAACATAGCACCCGCTCTCATAGCCTTCGCCTTCTAAAACCCCACCTTCAACTAATACTTTTCCACCTTCGGCTTTAGCCTTTTCAATAGCGTTAAGGTATTGTTCTACGGCAGTTTTATCAATAAGCGGACCTACGTGATTGTTACTGTCCAGTGGGTTGCCTATTTTAAGCTGGGCATAAGCACTTTTAAGTACTTCGGCCGTTTTATCATACATACTTTCGTGGATGATAAGCCTGCGTGTAGTAGTACAACGTTGTCCGGCAGTACCCACAGCGCCAAATACAGCGCCAACAAGCACCATACTGATATCGGCATGCTCGCTCACAATAATAGCATTGTTGCCACCCAGTTCTAATATAGATTTACCAAAACGCCCTGCAACAGTTTGCCCTACATGGCGGCCTACACGTGTAGTACCTGTAAAGCTAACCAATGGTATGCGTTTGTCGTTATTTATAAGTTCGTTACATTCTTCTCCGGGAATAAGGCCGCAAACGCCTTCGGGGATGTCATTACGCTTTAAAACATCTTTAATTATGTTTTGGCACGCAATGGCACAGATAGGGGTTTTAGAGCTTGGTTTCCAGATGCACACATCACCACAAATCCAGGCCAGCATTGCGTTCCAGCTCCACACGGCTACCGGAAAGTTAAATGCAGATATAATACCTACAATACCCAGTGGGTGCCATTGCTCATACATACGGTGGCTTGGGCGCTCACTGTGCATGGTAAGGCCATACAACTGGCGCGAAAGGCCTACGGCAAAATCGCAAATGTCTATCATTTCCTGAACCTCGCCCAGTCCTTCCTGAAGGCTTTTGCCCATTTCATAGCTTACCAGTTGGCCAAGGGCGTCTTTATGCTTGCGTAGCTCATCGCCCATTTGGCGCACAATTTCACCGCGTTTAGGTGCCGGTACTAACCTCCATGTTTTAAAAGCCTCTTCAGCTTTTTTAACCACGGTTTCATAATCTTCTTTTGTAGATGCTTGTACTTTAGCTATAAGCGAACCATCAACGGGAGAAAATGATTCAATAAGCCCACCATTGGCAAAGCTTTCAGTGCCTGTTGAGCTGCCTTTGTTTATTTCTGTTATGCCCAGTTGAGTCAGGGCTTTTTGTATGCCGAAAGTATCGGTTAATGTTGCCATTTTGTAACTTTTTAAGCGTTTGTTGTTATATTTACAAAGATAAGCTTTTTTATATGGTAGCGTTTTTAAGATACGAATTTCACGAATTTGCACTAATTATCAGTGTCTTAGAAATACTTACAAAGCCTCTTAACAAAATCAATGCATTTAATTTGCGAAATTGGTATAATTGGTGGTAAAAATTTAAACATTCTCGGCATCTTTAGCTACACTTTCTAAAAATGCTGCAAAATTATCTTCGGTAGATACCCCAATCTTTTTCCTGATGCGGTACCGTGCATTTTCAATACCCCTCAATGATATACCCAATAGTGGTGAAATCTCTTTATTGCTGAGGTCCATTTTTACAAAAGCACACAGGCGCAGCTCGCGTTTGGTCAGTTCGGGGTTCAGGGCTTTTAGGCGTTCAAAAAAGTTGTGGTGCACTTTTTCAAAATCTGGAAAACCTCCAGTAATTTTTTACGGCTTTCCTCATTCCGCAAATGGTCTTTAAGCTCCTTTAAATCGTCGGTTATTTCATTAAAGATGTCCTTCTTTTGTACCAGTAATATGGTGTAGTTGGCCAACTCTTTACTTTTATTAAGCACATCTTCCTGCAATACAGCTTTGTCGCGGTTTATAGCTTCTTTATCGCGCTGCAGTTTAAGCTGTTCTAACTCCAGCTCTAACACTTTCTTGCTTTGTTCTGCGTCCCGGCGGCTTTTGTTTCGCTCGTGGCGGATGCGCCTTTTAACCAACGCACGTATGCCTAAAATAAGCGCTATAGACAGCGCCCCATACAATATATAAGCCAGTGTGGTTTGATACCACTTGGGCAAAACCGTAAAGCTGTATCGGGCTTCCTGCCCCGGTAGGCCTGCTGTATTGCGACTTTTTACCTTAAAAGTATATGTGCCGGGGCGCAGGTGTGTGTATTCTTTATACGCAATGTTTTGCCAGGCGCTCCATTCGGTGTCCATACCTTCCAGCAGGTAGCTGTATTGTATTTGTGTACCGTGCGTCATCTTTGGGGCTGCAAAATCAAAACGCAGTATATCCGTTTGGTTGGGCAGTATATAAGGTTCTTCCTGCGTGGTAATGTAGGGCATGTACTCAAGCTTCTTCCCTTTGGTATAAGTTACCTGTGTAATAAGCGTGCGTATGCCCGGTGCGGGTGCATGATTTTCGGTGTCATAAAGATACAGCCCGTTGGTAGTGCCAAAAAGCATTTTGCCATGAGGCAGGGCAATCAGGCACTCCATACCGCGGTTAAATGTGCCTTTCAGGTTAAGGAACATGTCCTTATTGAGTTCGGGTTTTTTATCGGCAGTATAAAAAAAGCCGGCCTCATCATCCTGTACAAACCAGGTGCGGTTGCCTATTTCTAATAATTTTCGGGTATTTTTTGCAGGGTCAAGTATACTGTTAAGCTTACTGTGTGGCTCAAAACAGTTGTTTTTTGGGTTAAAGGTGTAAATGCCGGTATTGGTGGTGAAAATTATTTTACCCTGCCAGCGCGAAACGTTTACGTTAAACGAGTTAGGCAAGCCGTTTTTATTGGTAAAGTGATCTATGGCATTAACCTGTGTATAACTGCTGTTTAAACGTATCCTGAATATGCCCTGATAGCCATGGCAAACCCAGTAGGTATTAGGCTCATCGGTGGGTAATATGTCTCGTGCCGACTCATTAAACCCGGTAATTTTATCGTGCAAGATCCAGTTAGTGCCGCTTTTTTCTAACAGGTACAACCCGTTATAATGAGATGCCAGGAAGAAGCCTTTTTTACCCGCTATGGGCGTAACCTTCCAGAACCCGTTAACGTCACCAATTTTAGATATAGTACCTGCTTCTATTTTATAAAGTCCCGTATCATGCGATGCTATAACATCGCCATCCAGTAGCTGTATGCTCCAGGTTTGCCCGTTAAGCAGCGGTATTTTTTCGAATATACTCGGCGACCCCGGTATATTGCCATCAAAAGGAACATAATATATGCCCTGTGTGGTAGCAAGGTACAGCGTGCTGTTATGTACTAAGGCATCATATACCGAAGCTTTATTAAACAGGCTGGTATAGGGCGATTTAAAATCTATGTAGGCCAGGCCGTTGTTTTGCAGCACCCAGATATTATTATCTGTAGTGCGGTAAATGTTGTGTATAACGCCCTCGGGCACCTGATGTAATGTAGCAGCATTTCGGATGACCTGACCTTCACGGTTTAACATGATAATGCCGCTGCTGTTAGTGCCTATAAACAGTGTGCCATTGCTGTATTTTATAGCGCCCGAAACCTGGTCTTGTGTTGTGCCGTCAAAAATATTGGCAATAAGCTGCATAGTACCATCGGCAATTGAGGCTTTATATACCCCGCCCTGAACCGTAACCGCCATCAAAGTTCCGGGAGCATCCTCGGGCAGCAGGGCAGCCAAGGCTTCATTATTAAACTGTTGAGCGGCAAAGGCAACGGTAAGATCAAGGGTTGTAGGATTAAAGCGCAGCAGCCCACGGTCTATTTCCTGAATGTAATAATTACTGCCTACCATTTTAGAAAATGTAAAAGTAGTGGCGGCCGGTATGCGTGTAGCTGTTTGGCCTGATGCTATAATTACTTCGGTATATGCCCGGTATAGCGTTTTATTGCCAAAGGGCTGTATATCCCAGATGTTTTCAATATTCCGGCCGTCAAGCTGTAATTCTTTGGTTTTAGAGCTATAGCTGTATTTACCCGAAGTGTCTTTACTTATTGTACCTGCTTCATTATATCCGCCCACATAAATAATCCCGTTTTTGCCTGTAGTAAGGCTGCGGACAGATGAGTTATTGGGCAAAATTATTTTTTGCCAGTGTTCACCATCAAAAATTAGCACGCCATCATTATTGCCAAAATACAAAATACCATTGTTGTCTTCGCACATTACCCAAAACTGCGGGTCGGCATTAAAATCGGCTTTGGTGTATGGCTTTATCTTAACATTATTGCTTTGCGGCGAAGCGATGATGTGGTAAAGTAGTAGTGATAGTATAAAAAAAAGCTTTTTCAGCATGAGTTGCACTAAATTTTTAAAAAGAATACATAATATACTGTAATCGGTACCAAAAATATGAAAAAACGTATAAAAAAAATAATTATAATTTTTTGAATATAAATTAATTATAAAAAAAAAGTAACTGTTTGAGTATATGGTTTGAGTATTGGCGTAAACAAAGTGTAGGCATATTTTTTACCGCAAAAATATTAGTACCTACTTTAGCCTTGCAAATAATCCCGATTCAGGGAGTAAAGCAAAAGCTATAATCATAAAATCAATAATGTTTAATTTTCAAAAAAAATCTTTCGCGCTGTTAGTACCTGTGGCCATAGCGGCAATGCTTACCGGCTGCGGATCTTCTAAAGGCACTGCGGGCAAAACCCAGCTTTGGGTTACTATGCCAGATAAGTCTGTGCTTTTTGAGCAGCAGGCAATAAGCCCGGTTCAATCATCAAACAACATTCAGTTAACTATCAATCCGGCTGTAAGCTACCAGGAAATGGATGGTTTTGGCTATACACTAACCGGTGGCAGCGCCATGCACATCTTTAAAATGAGTACCGCAGCCCGCGCCGAACTGCTTCAGGAGCTTTTTGGCACCGGTACAAACGACATCGGTATAAGCTACCTGCGTATAAGCGTAGGTGCGAGCGACCTTGATGAGCTTGTGTTTTCTTATAATGATCTTCCTGCCGGGCAAACCGATAAAGGCATCAAAAAGTTTGACTTGGGCTATGATAAAAAATACCTTATACCGGTATTGCAGGAGATATTAAAGATAAATCCTAAGATAAAAATACTGGGTTCGCCATGGTCGCCACCTGTATGGATGAAGGATAACGGCGATACCCGCGGAGGCAGCCTAAAACCGGAGTTTTATGGTGCCTATGCAAAATACCTGGTTACCTATATTCAGGAAATGAAGAAAAACGGCATTATCATAGATGCGCTTACTGTGCAAAATGAGCCGCTACACCCGGGTAACAATCCAAGCTTGCTGATGCTTGCTGACGCGCAAAAAGTATTTGTACGAGATCATTTGGGGCCTGTTTTTAAAAAAAATGGTATTAAAACCAAAATAATAATATACGACCACAATGCCGACAGGCCTGATTATCCTATCTCTATACTAAATGATAAGGAAGCGGCTAAGTACATAGATGGCTCAGCATTCCACATGTATGGCGGTACGGTAGATGCAATCAGCACAGTACATGATGCGCATCCTGATAAAAACCTGTATTTTACCGAGCAATGGGTGGGAGCCCCAGGTAATTTTAAAAAAGAGCTTGAATGGCATACCGAAACCCTTAGTATAGGCGCGCCGCGCAACTGGTGCAAAACCGTACTTGAGTGGAACCTTGCTGCCGATGAAAAGCAGGACCCACATACCGATCGTGGTGGTTGCGACCGCTGCCTGGGTGCTGTAACCATAAGTGGTAATAAAGTAACCCGAGAGCCGGCATATTATATTATAGCGCATTCATCAAAATTTGTAAGACCCGGATCGATAAGGGTAGAGAGTAATCTGCCGGAAGGCCTGCCAAATGTGGCCTATAAAACACCCGATGGCAAAATTGTGGCCATCATCCAAAATACATCTGATGTGGTTAAGACCATTGATGTAACTGCCGAAAGAAAGAAAACTAACATAACACTTAAGCCGGGTGCAGTATCTACCCTTGTATTAGAATAAATGAAACACGTTTTAAAAACCATTGTTACAGGCTTTGTATTAACAGCCACGCTAACAGCCACTGCCCAGCAAAGCCAGGCAGATATTGATAAAAAAGTTGAGGCGCTTATTGCCAAAATGTCCCTTGAAGAAAAAGTAGGCCAGATGGCCCAGGTTACCCTTGATGTTATAGGTAAAGGAGATAACCGTTTTTCGGCCAACCAGCCTTTTGAGCTGGATGCCGTTAAAATGAAGGATATCTTTGAAAAGTACCATATCGGTTCGGTGTTAAACACATCGGCAAACAGGGCGTTAACGCCGCAAAGGTGGTTTGAGATAATAAGCACTATACAAAAAACATCGCTAAAGACGGACAGGAATAAAATTCCGGTTATTTATGGTGTAGACGAAATACATGGTGCCACCTATACCGATGGTGCCACTATGTTTCCGCAACAAATAGCACAGGGTGCGGCCCGCAACCCTAAGCTTACAGAGCAGGGAGCTGCTATTACGGCTTATGAAACCCGTGCCAGCAA
This sequence comes from Bacteroidota bacterium, assembly GCA_040387455.1. Classification (GTDB taxonomy): domain Bacteria; phylum Bacteroidota; class Bacteroidia; order Flavobacteriales; family Flavobacteriaceae; genus Flavobacterium. Next base: position 362 of record JAZKDS010000323.1, on the reverse strand, counting down.
CATTCCGTGGAACTTTAGCCCGGTGTTAGACCTTGGCCTTGACCCGCGCTTTAGCCGTATGTGGGAGAGTTTTGGCGAAGACCCATACCTGTGTTCTGTACTCGGCGCTGCCATGATAGACGGGTATGAGGGTAAAGATAACAACATTGCCGACCCTTATAAACTGGCAAGCTGTATGAAGCACTTTTTGGGCTACCATGCCACTATTTCGGGTAAAGACCGTACACCAAGCTACATAAGCGAAGATGCCCTGCGCGAATACCACCTGCCGTCGTTTAAGGCAGCGGTAGATGCAGGTGCACATACTATAATGATTAATTCGGGCATTATCAACGGGGTTCCGGTGCATGCCAACTATAACA
>JAZKDS010000322.1:0-2342 GCA_040387455.1 Bacteroidota bacterium | reverse complement strand
AGTCGTCTGAGAGCCTGTTCAGTATAGGCAACGGTGCCATGGGGCAGCGTGCCAATTTTGAAGAGCATTACTCGGGCCACACGTTTCGCGGCAGTTATATAGCAGGGGTTTATTATCCTGACAAAACCAAGGTGGGCTGGTGGAAAAACGGCTACCCGGAGTATTTTGCAAAGGTGCTTAACGCCCCCAACTGGATAGGCATAGATGTGCAGGTTAACGGCGAAATGCTGGACCTTGCCAAATGCAAAGTGCGCAATTTTAAGCGCGAGCTAAACATGCAGGAGGGCTGGTACAACCGTTCTTTTGTGGCTACGTTGCAAAACGGTGCAGAGATTGCTGTAAACGTGACACGGTTTTTAAGCCTGGTGCAAGATGAGCTGGGCGTTATTCAATATAATGTTACCCCGCTTAACCGCAGTGCGCAAATTACCTTTGTACCGTGTGTAGACAGCGCCGTAAAAAATATGGATGCCAACTGGGAAGAAACCTTTTGGGAGTCCCTGGGTGCAGAACACAACGGCAACGAGGCTTTTGTAACGGCACGTACCTTTAAAACGCATTTTACCGCCGCTACCTTTATGCACAACAGCATACTGGTAAACGGTACCGATGCTCAGATACTACCCGTAAATACCGAGAAAACAGACAAAAAAGTTCAGCTTACGTATGTAGTTGAAGCCAATATAAACGATACAGCAACCATAGTAAAATTTGGCGGCTACACGGTATCGACCAACCATGCTGAGGCAGCACTTATCAATGCCGCTAAGGCGGTTATTGCTTCGGCGAAAGCCAAAGGATATGATGCCCTTTTAGAAGAGCAAAAGCAGGCCTGGGCAGGTATCTGGGAAATGGCAGATATTACCATTGAGGGCGACGTTAAGGCGCAGCAGGGTATCCGTTTCAATATTTTCCAGTTAAACCAGACGTATTTAGGCAAAGACCCAAGGCTTAACATAGGCCCTAAAGGCTTTACAGGTGAAAAATATGGCGGCTCAACCTACTGGGATACCGAGGCCTATTGTATACCATTCTATATGGCTACAAAAGACCAGCAAGTGCTTACGTACCGTCATGTGCAGTTGGGCAAGGCTATTGAAAACGCAGCCAAACTGGGCTTTACAAACGGTGCGGCTCTATACCCTATGGTTACCATGAATGGTGAAGAGTGCCACAACGAGTGGGAAATTACATTTGAAGAAATTCACCGTAACGGGGCAATCGCATTCGCTATTTACAACTACTATCGCTTTACCGGAGATTACAGCTACATTCCGGAAAAAGGCATGGAGGTACTGATAGGTATTGCACGTTTTTGGTACCAGAGGGCTACGTTTGCAGCCGGTAAAGACAAGTTTGTAATACTGGGTGTAACCGGGCCAAACGAGTACGAGAACAACGTAAACAATAACTTCTACACAAATTATATTGCCAAGTGGTGTATAGATTATGCCGTGGAGCAGCTTGCCCGTGTGAAAGACGAGTATGCGTATGACCATGAGCGTATTATGAACATTACTAACCTGGACGCGGCCGAGGTGCGCCAGTGGCAAAAAGTGGCGGATAGCATGTACCTGCCGTTCAGCGATGAGTTTGGCGTATACCTGCAGCAGGACGGTTTCCTTGATAAGGAGCTTATTCCGGTGAGCCAGTTAGACCGTGCGCACCGCCCCATCAACCAAAAATGGAGCTGGGACAGGATACTGCGTTCGCCCTACATAAAACAGGCCGATGTGCTACAGGGCTTCTACTTTTTTGAAGACCACTTTAGCAAATCGCAATTAGAAAAGCATTTTGACTTTTATGAGCCGCTAACGGTGCATGAAAGCAGCCTATCGCCATGCGTACACTCCATACAGGCAGCTACGCTGGGCAGGATGGAACAGGCCTATACCTTTTATCTGCGCACCTCGCGCCTTGACCTTGACGATTATAACAAAGAGGTAGAAGAAGGCCTGCACATAACCAGTATGGCCGGCACCTGGATGAGCATTGTAGAGGGCTTTGGCGGTATGCGTGTTAAAAATGATACGCTGCATTTTGAACCAAGGATACCTGAGCAATGGCAGGGGTATAGCTTTAAGATAAACTTCCGTAACCAGGTGCTTAAGGTATCGGTTCACCCGGGCGAAACACGTTTTACGCTGGAGGGTGGCCATGAACTTAAAGTGGTGGTAAACGGTAAAGAGGTTACCGTACAGCCTAACGAGCTGGTAACAGTATAATATTTTCAACCTGCAAGGTCTTTAAGACCTTGTAGGTTTTTTATTTATTAATAGTGCTGTAAAGCAATCGTGGCATTCCCCTCCTTCGGAGGGGTGCCCGTAGGGCGGGGTGGTTGT
>JAZKDS010000321.1:0-2080 GCA_040387455.1 Bacteroidota bacterium | reverse complement strand
TAAATTGCTCCAAAAATCGTACGTCGTTTTCATAAAACATCCTTATGTCGCCTATGCCATATAGCAGCATGGCTATGCGCTCTACACCCATACCAAAAGCAAAGCCATTGTACTTAACCGGGTCTATATTACAGTTTTTAAGCACGTTAGGATCTACCATGCCGCAACCCCCTATCTCTAACCAGCCGGTACCTTTTGTAATACGGTAATCGGTTTCGGTTTTAAGGCCCCAATAAATATCAATCTCGGCACTTGGCTCGGTAAACGGAAAATAAGACGGGCGCAGGCGAATCTTGCTCTTGCCAAACATCTCTTTTGTAAAATATAGTAATGTTTGCTTAAGATCGGCAAACGAAACATCTTTATCTATATACAAGCCCTCAATCTGGTGGAAAATACAGTGCGAACGTGCCGAAATGGCCTCATTTCTGAATACCCTTCCAGGAGAAATGGTACGGATGGGCGGCTTGTTTTCTTCCATATACCTAACCTGCACTGATGATGTGTGCGTGCGCAGCAATACATCGGGGTTGGTCTGGATAAAAAACGTATCCTGCATATCGCGTGCCGGGTGGTATTCCGGCAGGTTAAGTGCCGTAAAGTTGTGCCAGTCGTCTTCAATTTCAGGGCCTTCACTTACATTAAAGCCTATGTTAGAAAAGATGTCTATAATCTGGTTTTTAACTATAGATATAGGATGGCGTGAGCCTACAGTAAAGGGCTCGCCCGGGCGAGTAAGGTCGCCATACATTCCGGTTGCTACCTCTTTGCTTTCAAAAGCTTCCTGAATCTCTGCTACTTTACCTTCAGCTGCTTTTTTCAGGTTGTTTATTACCTGTCCATACTCCTTTTTCTGGTCGTTAGGCACGGTTTTAAACTCAGCAAAAAAGTCATTCAGTAAACCTTTTTTACCTAAAAACTTAATCCTGAATGCTTCAAGGGTTTCTTTATCCTGTGCTGTAAAAGCCTCTGCTTCGGCTATGTATTCTTTAATCTTCTCTATCATCTGTATCACAAAAGTGTGCAAATTTAAGTATTTTAACATTGGCAAAACTGACAATGCTTAAAAACCTGCCGCCTAAAAATGTTAAAAACCGTTAAACCTGTTTTATTTAATAAGGCCCTTCTCTAAAAAATAATCCACTATAGCACCCTTCATCAGGATGCTTTGCTCGCCTGCCTTTAGCGGCGGAAGCTCTTCTTTAACCGTATAATGGGGCCAGCCGTCTTCGTCAAAAAAGGCAAAATCATAGTAACCATAGGGCTCTAACAGGCGGCAGATGGCAATGTGCATCAGGTTTACCTTTTCGTCTTTCTTGAATTTTTTACTGAATTGCCCCAGTTCCTGTACGCCTATTAAGTATATAATGGCATCAAGATCAAGGGTATCGCCGTCGGCAAAACGGTTAGATAATATATGTACGAGCTGTTCCCAGCGTTCCTTAAGTTGTTCGTCGCGTGACATGTTGGTGTTTTAAAAAAGGCAAAGATACGTCGTTTAGATTTAGCATGCTTCAATTTGCTATTACAGGCGCAACAGGTTACCTTTGGGCCAATGGAATTTATAGACCTCATCATTGGCGCATTGCTTGCCTATGGCCTTGTAAAAGGGCTGTGGAAGGGCTTGTTTACAGAGCTGGCATCGGTAGTATCTTTGCTGGTGGGTATTTTTATTGCCATAAAATTTAGCGGTGCCGTAGGCAAAATGCTTGAAGGCCATACAGATAACCCAAAACATGCCTCGGTAATAGCCTTTGTATTGTTGTTTATAGCGGTAGTTGTAGGCATTATGCTGTTAGCCAAAACCTTTACCAAACTGGCCGATTTTGCCGGACTTGGACTGGTTAACAGGCTATTGGGCGGATTGTTTGGGCTTATAAAAATGGCACTGATACTCAGTGTATCGCTTAATTTTTTCCTGAAGTTAAACAGCAACAACACTTTTGCCGAGAAAAAAACATTAGATAACTCCATGTTCTTTTATCCCGTCTTAAAAGTTTCTACTACTATTTTCCCAATTTTAGAAGAGTGGTTTTCAAAAGAAACTAAAGCCGTTCAGATGGATAAAAGTGCTTAATTT
>JAZKDS010000320.1:7161-11907 GCA_040387455.1 Bacteroidota bacterium | reverse complement strand
GAAAGATCCTGCCAAAGTGATTTCGCTTAAAATGAACAGCTACATGAGCGATGAGACATTTGAGGCATTTCCGCCGGTGATATTTAGCTTTGTAAATATAGAAGAGCTGTACCTTACTGATTTTGAATTTACTGAAGTACCCGCCGCTATTGGCAAACTGACGAAACTTAAGATGCTTAGCTTTGCAGGCAACAGCCTTGAAAAACTACCTGAAGAAATTTTTGAACTTAAAAATTTAAAGGAGCTGTTGCTAAATAACAATGAATTTAGCGACGAATATAAAGCCTACATAAAAAAGACGGTTAAAGAAAAGATGCCCAACACAAAACTGATAATCAATTAGTTTATTGGCGCAAATGGTTTAACGCGGCTTTTATTTTTTCGGCCTGGGTTGCATCGGCAATATAAAAGGTGCAGCTGCTTCCGGCGGACTTATCATCCATATCTTTATACGGGCCGTTTATGGCAAGCCACCACTCGCTGCCTTTTTGGGTCAGGGTTATGCTTGTAATATCCTGCCACACAATGCTTGTAAACTTGCCTTCTTTAACCTTAAGTTTTTTAAGGGCTTCCTCATTGCCTTCCAGGTAATCTTTTTCAGTAATTTTGCCGGTGTAGGTGTGCACATAAATGGCATCTTCATACTCAAATTGCAACAGTACCGGGTCAATCCAAATGCTGCCTTTCTTTTCCTGTGTGGTAGCAGTAAAATGCTCATCTAAAAAGAACAGCGCCTCATCGGCACTGGCGAAGCCTTCCTGGGCATATAATGTGATACCTGAGATTAAGGTTAGGAAAAGGAGTAAGGTTTTCAATTTTTATTTTTTATTGTCTATTGATTATTTGCTCGCCAGTTGTTTGCTAATATCAATTTTGAGGCAATTATTATTGTAAATTCCTGTTTAATATATTTATTAAATCTTCAGTACACAATGCTTCAGAATCATATAAGCTTAATGACTCCGTAACTACAGGAAATTCATCAACGAAATTTATCTCTTCTGTGTATTGTAATGCAAAATCATTCATAACTTTTATGAAAAATGATTCATTTGTACCCCAATACTGTATATATTTTGCTTTTTTCACAAACACTTCAATAAGTTTGTCATCATCTTGGTATAGCATACCAAATTCTAAAAATCCATCCTGAGATAATTCTTTTTTATATTGGGAGGTTTTTTCTAAAATCAACGACTTATCAATGTATTTGCTGTAAAAAGGATCAGCATCTATATGTCCATAAACTAAACATGCAACTGACGGAAATCCTTTTATTAATGCGTCAAACAAATCCCATACTCTTGAATTGTTTATATTTATTTCACTAAAAAAATTAAATGGAAGATCGTGACTATTATTTTGATGAATAATGTAACCTTCTACAATATTTGCCCCTTCACCTTTTATAATATTACTTAAAATTTCAGTTTCATTTGGAACATCATCTTTCGTTGCAAGACGAATTGTTACGGGTAATTCTAATTTTTTCATATTCTATTCCTCCTCGCCATCGCTATCATCCTCGCCATCGGCATCAGTGCCAAACTCATAAAACGTAAATATAGAGCCGCCGTATTTTTTATTGAACGAAAAATTAGTGGTATGCTCCATTTTGGTGTATTTGCTGTGCTCAATAACCATAATGCCGTCTTCGTTTAGCAGCTCGTTTTCAAAAATAAGGCTTACCAGTTCTTCAAACATTTTTTGCTCCATGTGGTAGGGCGGGTCGGCCACAATAACATCATACTGTGCCTTGTGTCCGGCTAAAAATTTAAACACATCGCTTTTAATGGCCGAGATGTTAAACTCAAATTCGGCAGCGGTTTGCTTTATAAATTTTATACAGCCAAAATCGCCATCTACAGCCACAATATTTGATGCACCGCGCGAGCCAAACTCATAGCTAAGGTTGCCGGTACCGCTAAACAGGTCGAGCACCTTAAGGCCTTCAAAATCAAGACGGTTGTTAAGGATGTTAAACATCGATTCCTTGCTCATATCTGTAGTAGGGCGCACGGGCAGGTTCTTGGGGGGGCTTATCCTGCGGCCCTTGTATTTTCCGGAAATAATCCTCATGAGTTCAGTAATATATAGTTTTGTAATGCCTCTTGTAGCGTTATGCCGCAGCGGTTTGCAAGCGTTTCGGGCTCAAATAAGGCCACATTGCGCACATAGGTATAGGCTGCTTCAAACAGCGGGCTTTCGGTTCTTATATCGCCTAAAAGCCACATTTTTATGTTTTCGGGGTTCAGCATAAGCTGCTCCAGCGTAAAGAGCAGGTAGTATAAAAAATCAGTAGGCGACGCATAATCAAACGAGTTGAAAAGCAGCAGCTTGTTGCCGCGCACCACTACAATTTCAAAATGTTTAGGCTGTATGTGCACGTAGACTTGTTTTTCATCGGCATTAACCGATGCATCCACTAGTTTTTCTACTAAAATGCTGTTGGTGTTTTTATATTCAAAACTGCCCAGTCGCTCAATCAGGTAATTATTTACATTCATAAGCGGCACATACACATTTGTAATGTCATAACTGGTTAGCTTATCGCTAGCAAAAACGTCGGCTTCAAACACGCGGGTGTTGTATTGCAGGTAGCTGCCGGGGTAATTTTCGTCAAATAAGGCATTGGGCACAAACGTATTAAAGCTGTTATCGTGCAGTAGCACAATATCATCATAGGGCAGCTTAAGCTCCGGGTGGTGCACAAAGGCTTTCCACAGCTCGTCTTCAAGCGGCGTGGTTTTGCCAAACGGAATGTGGTTTAGGTTGCTTACCTGCCCATTAAGCGTATCAACTACACAAAACGACATGCCGGTTGCCGCTATTTGCAGCGACAGCTTTTTGTAATTGCGGGCTGTAATGGTATTGTTCATGCCAAAGTTTGGGTTGGGTTACAAATTTACATTCTTTTTTATTGTTGTACCACAAAGATGCGCAAAGAAGGCACAAAGGCCCGCAAAGATTTTAGGCTTGATGTGTATATAAAAATTTCTTTGTGAATCTTTGTGCCTTCTATGCGGGCCTTCGTGTAAAAAATAGATGCTATCTTTGGGTACAAAATTTTACACTAATGCCTTTAATGACTTCTGCGCTGTTTTATAAAGTATTGCGGCAAAACTTTCCGTTTAGCCCCACGTTAAAGCAGGATATTTTTTTTCAGAAGATAGCCGAATTTGTGGTTAACGATGGCCGCGACGACCTTTTTGTACTAAAAGGTTATGCCGGTACGGGTAAAACTACTATAATTTCTACGCTGGTAAACCACCTGGCCGATGCCAATAAAAAATATGTGTTGCTGGCGCCCACGGGCCGTGCGGCTAAGGTTATTTCGGGCTACTCTCAAAAACCGGCACATACTATACATAAGCGTATTTACTTTCCTAAAAAGGGGAGTGGCGGCGCTATGGGCTTTACCATGCAGATTAACAAGTTTAAAAATACCGTTTTTATTGTAGATGAGGCCTCGATGATAGGCGATAAGCCTACTGATAGCAAGATGTATGAAAACGGGTCGTTGCTGGATGACCTTATTAGCTATGTATATACCGGCACCAACTGCAAGTTGATATTAGTGGGCGATACCGCACAGCTTCCGCCTGTAAACTCTGATTTGAGCCCGGCGCTTGATATAGACGGACTTGGGCGTGAATACTATAAAGAGGTTCAGCACATTGAACTTGACGAGGTTATGCGCCAGGCCGAAACATCAGGGATACTTTATAATGCTACCGAGCTTAGAGAAATACTGAAGTCGGCTTTTGTAGATACGTTTCAGTTTAAGTTGAGAGGTTTTAAAGATATTATCCGACTTACGGATGGTTATGATATTCAGGATGCCATAAACATGGCGTATAGCAATTACAGTATTGAAGATACGGCATTTATAGTGCGCAGTAACAAGCGCGCCAATGCCTATAACCAGCAAATACGGACACGGATCCTGGACCGGGAAAGCGAACTTAGTACCGGAGATTACCTTATGGTGGTCAAGAATAATTATTTTTGGCTGGACGAAAAGAGCGAAGCCGGGTTTATAGCCAACGGCGATATTATTGAGGTGCTCGAAATTTTTAGGATTGAAGAACTGTACGGGTTTAAGTTTGCCCGTGTAAAAGTGCGCCTGATAGATTACCCCAACCAGCCGCCGCTGGAAACGTATTTACTGCTGGATACGGTTACGAGTGAGTCGCCTTCGTTAACCTATGAGGAAAGCAACCGCCTGTACCAGGAAGTTATGGCCGATTACCAGGATGAGCCCACGCAGTTTAAACGCTTTTTAAAGATAAAGAACAACCCGCATTTTAACGCGCTCCAGGTAAAGTTTAGCTATGCCATGACGTGCCATAAAAGTCAGGGCGGCCAGTGGAACACCGTGTTTATAGAGCAGCCCTACCTGCCCGAAGGTATTGATAAAGATTATATAAGGTGGCTGTACACGGCCGTTACAAGGGCCAAGGATAAGTTGTATTTGATTGGTTTTAAAGATGATGCGTTTGAGGAGTAGACTATTGTGCATAGAATGTTACCCCATTAATTGAATAACTTAAAACTTTTGTAACATAATATCTCGTTATTTTAATCCGCCCTGAATCATCTATTTTCCTATTATGATTTAAATTAATTTGTAACCTGACTTTACTGTTGTGAGTGATATGACCCTCAAATACATGACTTTTAAAGTTTTCGTCAAGCATCTCAAAATCTATAATTTGACTATCTAAAAATGCTTTCCATTTAAAT
>JAZKDS010000320.1:634-7151 GCA_040387455.1 Bacteroidota bacterium | reverse complement strand
CCGTGACATCAGGAATATTTTCATCAAATAAAATAAATTGTTCAAATTCTCCTAAAAGCAAAGTTGCAGGTTTTTGTTTAGGTCTATAATCATAAAGCTTATTAATTTCAATTTTATTAATTCTCTTATATTGTGTGATCTTCTTGTAAAAATTTGAACGTCTCCATATTATCTTGTAATTTTTGATTAGGAAATTGACAATTTTTTGTAAAGTACTATCATCAATATTATCAATGTTTTGTATTCCAAGCTTTCTTAACTCTTCTCGTTTCAATTTATTGTCTAACTCGAGATTCTCTATTTGAAGTTTAGTTAATCTTTTATTTTGTACAGGTAAACGTGACATGATAAGTGTTAATACTGAAACTATAAGTGTAACCGTTTCCTTATTTGTTCCAATAAATTCCCACACTTCAATAAAACCGCCCTCGTGAGGAGGCTTAGCTTCAACTAAAATTTTTATCTCAAGATCATAACTTACTTCCATAAATAAATTCAAAAGATCTTTTTCACATTCATTTCTTGTTATGGCATCAAATCCATGCGAAGTATCCGAAAAATAATAATGTAGTTCAAATTGGTTGTATAGCTCATTCATTTATTTGTACTTTGCCCAATTAAGAGAGGAATTTCCCACTAATTTAAAAAAATTAACAATTAAAGTAGCCTTTTTATTAATTATTTTTGCAGTATCATACTTTTACCAAAGTTATTTTTGAAATATGAAAATTATAGCCGTTATACCCGCACGATATGCCAGTACCCGTTTTCCTGCCAAGCTGATGCAGGACCTGGGCGGCAAAACAGTAATTACCCGAACCTACCAGGCAGCGCTGGGCACCGGCCTGTTTGACGATGTGTTTGTGGTAACCGATAGCGACCTGATTTATAATGAGATTGTAGCCAATGGCGGCAAGGCCATTATGAGTATTAAAGAGCACGAAAGCGGCTCTGACCGAATAGCTGAAGCCGTTGAAAACCTGGATGTTGATATTGTGGTTAACGTGCAGGGCGATGAACCATTTATAAATAAAGAGCCACTTGCCGATGTACTGGAGGTGTTTAAAAGCGATGCCGCCCATGAAGTAGACCTGGCATCGGTAATGATGCACATTACAGATTGGGAGGATATTGAAAACCCTAACAACGTGAAGGTTATAACCGACCAAAAAGGTTTTGCGCTTTATTTTTCGCGTTCGGTTATTCCGTTCCCGAGGGATAAGGAAGCAGGGGTAAAGTACATGAGGCACATTGGTATTTACGCCTTCCGGAAACATGCATTAATGGATTTTTACAAACTGCCTATGCAAACCCTTGAAGCCAGCGAAAAACTGGAACAGCTGCGCTACCTTGAATATGGCAAAAAAATAAGGATGGTAGAAACCAGCCATGCCGGTATTGGTATTGATACGCCGGAAGATTTAGAAAAGGCGAGGAAGATGCTTCTTTAGATTATTTGATTTACGTTGCTGATATCATTGCAGAGCTAATTTATGAGATTGCTTCGTTCCTCGCAATGACAGAACCTAAAAAAAACGTTATCAGTGTTGCTGATCAACGCAGTTTTTTAATCGTAAAAAGCTCATTGTGTTCCTCAACCTTGGGGTACATCCGCACCGAAAAAGCGTCGTCATAATGGGCTTTAAAAATTTGGTTACGGTCAAAATGTTTTTTTGTTAATGTCATGGTATTGAATAATATAAATCCATTAACATTAACCATTTGTTTGATATGTTTTATAAAGAAATCTTCAAATAAAAAATTGGGCATTTCGGTATCTTTAAAGATATCGATAATGATAAGGTCATATGTCTGTTTGCTCTTTAAAACAAACTCAAAAGCATCGCCAATTATAATCTCCAGGTTGGGTATTTCGTTCAGGCCAAAGTAGGTATTGGCAATATCAATTACTTTAGGATCTATCTCTACACCGGTAATTTTTCCTTTGTACTTAATTTCATCGACCAGTGTTTTTATTACGCTACCACCGGCCACACCCAGTACTAAAACGCTTTTAAAATTACGTATGCGCTCAAAGCCAATATAATTTAGCCCCTTGCGCAATATACGCTGCAGGCTGCCGTAAGAGTAATTTGTATTTTTAGAGTCGAGCACCAGTTTGCCATAGTTGAGTGTAATCTCGAGGCTCTGGCTTACGTCAGAATGTTTTTTAGTGACGTTTACGGGTATAAAAAAGCTTAGGAATTTTTTGAGCATGCTAAAACATTAGATATTCAAACGTAAATATATAGTATTTTTACAGCCCGTTTTTTAAAGAAACATGAAAAAAATATACCAATTTATCTTTTTTAGGCTAATGGGCTGGCGTATAACCGGTTTTATGAACCCTACAATTAAAAAGAGTGTTATTATAGTAGTGCCCCACACCAGTTGGGTAGATTTTATTACCGGCGTGCTGGTGCGCGGCTGTATGGGCATGCAAATAAACTTTGTGGCTAAAAAGGAACTGTTCAGGTTTCCGTTTGGGGCCTATTTTAAATGGATGGGCGGCGCACCGCTAAACAGGCAAAAAAGTGATAATAAGGTAGATGCCATTGCGGGCATTTTTAACGACCGCGAAATTTTTAGGCTGGGTATTGCGCCCGAGGGTACCCGTAAAAAAGTAGACCGCTGGAAAACAGGATTTTATTATATAGCCTTAAAGGCTGATGTGCCCGTAATTGCTATAGCGTTTGATTATGGTAATAAAGAGGTAAAGGTATCCGATCCCTATTGCCTTACCGGAAATATTGAATCCGACTTTGCTGTGCTGGAATCTAACTATACAGGGGTTGAGGGATATGTACCGCAGTATAGCTATAAGAATTGATTTTAAGATGTATGATACTATAAGCGAAAACAATTAAGAGCAGTTTAACGATTTGTTTTGATTATTTAACAATTAACCATCGTAATTTTACTGTAGCAAAAGATTTAGCCGATAAAATAAGGATATTGTAAAAATATGCTTTTAGAAGGGTTAAAGATAATTTGTGTTTGTTTTATTGGTTAATGGCCCCGGCCCTGTTTTTAGAAACAGCCGGGGTTTTTTAATTTCCGGGTGTATAGTTTTTAAACGTACCGTTTTTATAAAACACTACAATACGCTCTATTTCATTTTCTGGATATATATTTTGAGGCAAGTTAGCACTGCTTTGTTTTTCTTCTACTATATTTTTTTCTGCGGATGATGCTGCGGTAAATGATGCTGCCGGTTCTTCATTTGCAGAAAACAGGTCGGGCATTTCAGATTCCTTTTGTATTGGTGGAGGCGTTACCGCAGGCGTGTCTATGGGCAGGGCAGGAGCAGGTGCTTCTTCTGCAACGGGCGGTATGGTTTTGTGCGGAAACTGTTCCTTTTTAGGAAATTCTCCTTCACCATTTAGCAGCCAGTACAGGTCGGCTTCAGGGTAAGCTTCGGTAATTCGCATTACAAAATCAAGGCTTGGTTTGTTACGGCCGCTCATTAAATGCGACAGGCTGGAGCGTTGCACTGTAAGTGTATCGGCAAAAGCCGAAGCTGTAATCCCGTAGTATTCAAACAGGATTTCGAGCCTTTTTACAAAATCATCTGTGTTTAACATTGTAACATTGTTATTTGTTACAAATGTAAACAAATAAAATTACTTACACAACACAAGCCTGAGTAACACAATACTACTTAAATAAAAACATCATTTGAAATCGCTTTAATTATTGATTAGCAGTAGTTTAATACTCAGTATTAACAACGTTAATGTATTGCGAATGTCGATTAAAGACTGCTGTTTACAAATGTAACAAGTATGTAAAGTGATTGAGTTTACAATTGTAAAATATGTGATGTTTACTTTTGTAACAAATATCTTACCTATGAACCCCGAACAGCTGTTTACAGACTTTAAAGAAACGCGCCTGCACGGCCGCTATATTACCCTTGATCATATAGAGCCAATACTTGATACATTAAAAAGACATTTTGATATTTCTACATTAGGCCACTCTGTTATGGCGAAACCTATATATAGTATATCGGCCGGCACGGGGAGTATACGCATCTTTATATGGAGCCAAATGCACGGCAACGAGGGCACCACCACTAAGGCGGTATTCGACTTTTTAAACTACTTAAAGAGCGATGAGGCTTTTGCGCAACAGCTTAAACAGCGCTTTACCTTTTATGTACTGCCTATGGTTAACCCAGACGGTGCCGAGCTTTATACACGCGAAAACGCCAACCGGGTTGACCTGAACCGCGACTCGGTAAACCTCTCTCAGCCGGAAAGCCGCATTTTGCGCAAGGCGTTTGAAGACTTTAAGCCTGACTATGCCTATAATATGCACGACCAGCGCACCATATTTGGCTTGCATGAAGATGATGCGCCTGCAAAACCCGCTACAGTATCTTTCCTTGCGCCATCTTATAATGATGCAAGAGAGGTAAATGAGTGCCGCCAGAAGGCTATAAATGTTATTTCGTGCATGAATGAAACATTGCAACAGTATATACCAGGACAAGTGGGCAGATTTGATGATTCTTTTAATATAAATTGCATAGGCGATATGTTTCAGTCGCTGGGTGTGCCTACCGTACTTTTTGAGGCCGGACATTATGAAAATGATTACGAAAGAGAAATTACACGCAGATTTGTGTTTTTTGCATTATTTTCGGGATTTTATGCGATTTACGAAAACGATGTAGTGATTAATAAAAAGCAACAATATTTCAATATTCCTCAAAATAAGATTGTATTTTATGATATCATCTACAAAAATGTTGGTATAAATTATGAAAATAAAGAAAAATTCACGAATTTTGCATCACAATATAAGGAAGTCTTATTTGAAAAATCTGTAATTTTTCGAGCATTTATCAGAGAAATAGGCAATTTGGATGACTTCTTCGGACACGCAGAATTTGACTGTAACGGAGAAGAATTTGAAGGTTTTGATGGAGCTGGTTTGCCAAAAATTGAAGAAAAAGCGGATTTTATGATAGGTAAAACTAAAAAATTTGTTAACGGATTGCCTGTTTAGATAAAATTTTCCTTGTAAATGTGCGGATAACAAAAAATAGATAAAAACAAGACCTGAATTATAACCTAAAAACACACATTCTATGAGCAAGTTTCGTTTAGATGAAGTTGATCACCAGATATTAGACATGCTGATTGACAACACGCGCGTGCCGTTTACTGATATTGCAAAAAAATTACTTATCTCTGCGGGAACTGTCCATGTAAGGGTTAAAAAAATGGAGGATGCCGGTATTATTATGGGCTCATCGCTTACGCTTGATTATGAAAAACTGGGCTATTCGTTTATAGCTTATGTGGGTGTATTCCTTCATAACACATCGCAAACTAAGTTTGTACTTGAAAGAATTAACGAAATACCGTTTGTAACTGTTGCACATGTTACTACCGGTAAATTCAACATCTTCTGCAAGATACGTGCAAAAGACACTAAACATGCAAAAGAGGTTATCTTTATGATAGATGATATTGAAGGTGTTTACCGTACAGAAACCATGATATCTCTTGAAGAAAGCATCAACGATAAGAAAAGGCTGATGCACACCATATTTAAAGACCTGTAAGAAATTTTTACAAAATATTAAGACCTCCATGCCCATAGCGTGGAGGTTTTTTTATTAAATTCAACAAAAAATTTACCTGCCCATGTATCCTGCTACAAGAATTGAGCGTTTTAATGAAAACGTACAGCTTAAATACCAGCTTTTTAACAGTATATTTATAACCCTTCCGTTTCGCGCCATAGATAATACAGGCGTGCTACTACCGCTTTTTACCGAAATTTGCGAAGAAGGCTTTAAAAAAGGCAAAAGTCCTGAAGAGATATTTAACGAATTTGCCGATAAATACCTCCAGGATGTGAGCGAGGAGGAGCGTATAAGCCTTATGTTTCGATTTATACAATATGTAGAGCGCCAGGTGGTGCTGTTTGATGCTATAGAAGATGCTGCGTTTGACGAGATTAATAACCTTGAAGGCAGCGGCTCATTGCGCGACAGCCGCGAGAAAGCCGAAAATCATGGCCAGATGCAGGAGCTTCGCGATTTTTTGAAGGATTTTAGCATACGCCCTGTACTTACCGCACACCCCACGCAGTTTTACCCGGGGTCGGTACTGGGTATTATAACTGACCTGACCGAGGCCATTAAAAAGAACAACCTTACCGAGATAAAAACGCTTTTGGCCCAGTTGGGCAAAACGCCATTTATAAAAAAAGAAAAACCCACGCCGTTTGATGAGGCTGTGAGCCTGGTGTGGTATCTTGAAAATGTATTTTATACAGCATCGGGCGATATAACATCTTACCTGCAGGATGCCATATATGGCGGCGAAACACTGCAGTACCAGCCCATATCATTCGGCTTTTGGCCAGGTGGCGACAGGGACGGTAACCCGTTTGTTACTACCGAAATTACACTGAATGTGGCCGACAGGCTGCGCACGTCTATACTTAAATGCTATTATGGCGATGTAAGAAAGCTAAAGCGCAAGCTTACGTTTAA
>JAZKDS010000320.1:0-624 GCA_040387455.1 Bacteroidota bacterium | reverse complement strand
TGCCGTGCTGGAAGACAAGCTGTACCGCTCTGTTTTTTACAGTAAAGGCGAAATTTATATAGAGCTGGACGAGCTTAAGGCTGCGTTACAGCAAATAAGAAGCATTATTGTTGCCGAGCACCAAAGCCTTTACCTTGACGATATAGATAACTTTATTAATAAGGTTAACCTGTTTGGGTTTCATTTTGCATCGTTAGATATAAGGCAGAACAGCAAGATACACAACGGCGTTTTTGCCGATGTAATACATTATATTGCTAAAGACGATAAAAGTATTGCCGGATATGAAAAGCTTGATGAGAAGGCAAAATTAGCCGTTTTAGGAGGTGTTAAGGCACGTTTTACCCCGCAAGATTTTGAGGAAGGCGATACAAGGAGCACTCTTGAAAGCATATTAGCCATAAAAACCATACAGGAACGCAACGGGCAGCCGGGCTGCAACCGCTACATCATTAGTAATAACGAGAGTGCACTTAATGTACTGGAGTTGCTGGCCATGTTTGAGCTGCTGGGCTTTGAAAACCCTCCGGTAGATATTGTGCCGCTGTTTGAAACCGTAGACGACCTTGAAGCCGCCGGAGATGTTATGAAGCTGCTGTATGAAAATGAGAAATATGCGGCGCA
>JAZKDS010000319.1:1198-9248 GCA_040387455.1 Bacteroidota bacterium | reverse complement strand
TTTAGGAATTGTAATAATCCCTACCTATAATGAGATTGAAAATATTGAAACTGTTATACAGGCAGTATTTGCGCTCTCAACCCCTTTTGACGTTCTTGTAGTAGACGACAATTCGCCCGATGGTACCGCAAATATGGTGCGCCAGATGCAGCAAATGTATCCGGAAAGGCTTTACCTTGAGGTAAGGGCTGGCAAAAATGGGCTGGGAACAGCTTATGTGCACGGTTTTAAATGGGCCATTAAAAGAAAGTATGATTACATTTTTGAAATGGATGCCGATTTTTCGCACAACCCTAACGATCTTGAAAAATTGTATGATGCCTGCCTTAAAGGGGCAGATATGTCTATTGGGTCCAGATATGTAACAGGGGTAAATGTAGTAAACTGGCCGCTTAGTCGTGTGTTAATGAGTTATTATGCAAGTGCTTATGTGCGTTTTGTAACCGGAATGACCATACGCGATGCAACCGCAGGATTTGTGTGCTACAAGAGTAAAGTGCTGGAGAGTATAAACCTTGACAGAATTAAGTTTGTAGGCTATGCCTTTCAGATAGAAATGAAATACAGGACCTATGCAAATGGGTTTAATATTGTAGAAGTGCCTATAATATTTACAGACCGCACAAAAGGTGTGAGTAAAATGAGCAGTGCCATATTTAAAGAAGCCATTTTAGGTGTAATAAGGCTGCGATGGAAAAAAATGCTGAACCGACTATAAGATTATAATGAACAGGATACTGATTAAGAACGCAAAAATTGTAAACGAAGGTTCAATTTTTGAAGGAGATGTTTTTATTGAGGACAAGTATATCAAGGAAATTGCCGAGAAAATCAGCCCGAAATCCAGCGATGTAAAAATTGTGGATGCCGAAGGCTCATTCCTTATTCCCGGTGCCATTGATGACCAGGTACACTTTCGTGAGCCGGGGCTTACCCATAAAGGCTCTATAGAGACTGAAAGCCGCGCTGCCGTGGCCGGAGGTATTACATCTTTTATAGACCAGCCAAACACCGTGCCTAATGCCGTAACTCAGGAGCTCTTGGCTAATAAGTATGCTATTGCGGCCGAAGTAAGCTATGCTAACTATGGCTTTATGATGGGCGGTACTAACGATAACCTTGACGAAATACTTAAAACCGATCCTAAAACAGTGCCGGGTATTAAGTTGTTTTTAGGTTCTTCTACAGGTAATATGCTGGTAGATAATCCTGAAACGATAGAAAAAATATTCAGTAGCACACCCATGCTTATTGCGGTACACTGCGAAGATGAGGCTACCATCCAGGCCAACCTTGAAAAATTTAAGGAAGAATATGGCGATGATATCCCGGTGAAGTTTCACCCGGAAATACGCAGTGCAGAGGCATGCTATATTTCATCGTCTAAAGCTATTGAGCTGGCTAAAAAAACAGGGGCAAGGCTGCATGTATTCCATGTGTCTACCGCTAAAGAAACCGAACTGTTTACAAATAAGATTCCGCTTGAAGATAAAAAAATAACGGCCGAAGTATGCATACACCACCTGTGGTTTACCGATGCTGATTATGAGAAAAAAGGAGCGTTGATTAAGTGGAACCCGGCTGTTAAAACTGCTGCCGACCGCGATGCGCTTTGGAAAGCTCTTAACGACGACCGTATTGATGTTGTGGCGACTGACCATGCACCACACACGCTTGAAGAAAAGAAAAACCCTTATACAAGCTCGCCAAGTGGTGGCCCGTTAGTGCAGCATGCTGTGGTGGCTATGTTTGAGGCGTATCATCAAAAGAAGATTACGGTAGAAAAGATTGTAGAAAAAATGGCGCACAACCCGGCCAAAATATTCAAGATAGAAAAGCGTGGCTTTATCCGTGAAGGCTATTATGCCGACCTGGTTATTGTTAATCCTGGACTTCCGTGGAGCGTTAAAAAAGAAAATATATTGTATAAATGCGGCTGGTCTCCTATGGAGGGTACCAACTTTAAATCGCGCATTAGCCATACATTTGTAAACGGACAAATGGTATACAGCAACTGGAAAGTAAAAGATATTAAGGTAGGCGAAAGGCTTACGTATGAAAGGGAATAAAGCTTCTTAGTTTATAAAAAAACAGCCTTGTTTAGATTTCTCTAAACAAGGCTGTTTTTTTATAGCGCTATTTAAATTGCAGATAATGCCGGATTTGTGCGCCTATATGGTATAACTTTTGCTTTATCTGTTGATCTTTGCGTAACTTTGCACAACTTAAGTGTAGTAACGGCATGAAAAAAACAGCCTTCATTATTTTATCGGCAATAGCATTATACAGCTGTGGTGGTCCTGAAAAGCCAAAGAAACTGCTTAGCGAAAAGCAAATGGAAGATATATTGTATGATGTATCTTTACTGCAGTCTATTAATAGTTTTATGCCAAAGGTGCTGGATGATAATAATGTAAACAGTGCTACTTATGTGTTTCAAAAATATAAGATAGACAGCATTACGCTGGCACAGAACCAAGTGTATTATGCCCATGACCTTGAAGGGTATAAAAAAATGCAGCAGCGTATTGCTGCAAGGCTAAAGGTAGAACGCGAAGTCATTCTTGGTAAAAAGCCGGGCGATAAAAAAGAACCTGAAATCAATACGGGTAGTGGATTGCCTTCGGTAGAAAGTGGAACAATACCGTTATCTGAAGAGCAAAAAGCTAAAGCCCAGCACAGGCGCGACTCTGTAAGTGCTACTGCAAAAAAGAGGCTAAAACGTGTTCCTGCTATACAAACACCTGCTAATTAGCAGGTTTATTTCAAAATTATTTAGCGTTATAAGTTGCTGCTAAGTCTTTTAGGTAAGGCAACACCTCGGTAAATGCATATCCTGTAGCTTCGGTTATCTTGCTGTTATCATATACTTCTAAAGCGTGAGATGAATGTGCCATGCTGCGTGTAAGCATACGCTTGCGCAAAAACAACTTGCTTATAAGCCAGTCGGTACGCCACCCAAAACCGGTAAGCAATTTTGTGGCATACATACCCGGACCTTTTTTGCCCATACCTGCCGCAATGGCATCAAGCATTTGTTTATAATCGGGGTTGCCACCTACTACTATATAGCGCTGGCCTGTATAATCGCCCTCCATTAGCAGTTGCATTATGTTTATTACATCTTGAACCGCTACTATGCCGCAACGCCCCAATGTATAAAAATACTGTCCGCGTTTTACAGCCTTTAATACGGCACCGCTGCCCTGATCCCAAAATCCGTAGCCAAAAATAAGTCCCGGGTTAACCATTACTACGTTAAGGCCTTCCTGCTGGGCACGCCATACTTCCATCTCTGCGCCATATTTGCTAATGGCATAATCGTTGTGGCGTACTTCGGGGTTCCAGTCGGTTGCTTCATTAATCGTGCCTCCGGGCAGCATCGGGTCGCCTAAGGCGGCAATAGAGCTTACGTGACAAAACTTCTGTACGCCGTAGGCCAGTGCCAGGTTTACCATATTGGCAGTGCCTTCAATATTAATTTTACGCAGTTGGTCTTCGGCGGAAGGCTGAAACGAAATATAGGCAGCACAGTGGTATACATGTGTAACACCTATAAAAACGGGCTCTAAAGAGGGTACGTCTATTATATCGCCCGGTATCCATTGTATGGTATTATAAAGCCCAGATTTGCCGTGATGGGCAAACAGTTTTTTTGTTTTGATAAGTGTATCTTGTGTGCGATAAAGGGCACGGATGGGCTGTTGCCCGCCTGCCAGTTGCAATAAAAGGTGAGCGCCAACAAGGCCTGTGCCTCCGGTAACTAATATCATAGTAACAAAGATAATCAATTATCAAATTAGAATTTAGAAATTAGAATGTGCTTCACCCGTATTTATAGCTGTAGTCAGAACCCAAAGGTTTTATGAAATTAGGCTCTTATTTGGTATTATTTTACAAATGTATATGAGTGTTACACCTGCACTTTGTATTTTTGCAGCGCATTTAAACATTTGATATGAAAAATTTTGTAGCCGAACTGCAATGGAGAGGCCTTGTTCATGATATTATGCCGGGCACAGAAGAACAACTTCTTAAAGAAATGACCACGGCTTATATAGGCTTTGATCCAACTTCTGACTCATTGCACATAGGTAGCCTTGTGCCAATTATTATATTAGTACACCTGCACCAGCACGGCCACAGGCCTATTGCCCTTGTGGGTGGTGCTACCGGTATGATAGGCGATCCAAGTGGCAAGAGCGATGAGCGCAACCTGCTTGATGAAGCTACGCTTAACAAAAATGTTGAGGGTATTAAACGCCTGCTGTCTCGCTTTCTTGATTTTAATTCAACCGACGCTAACGCACCCATATTGGTAAATAACTACGACTGGATGAAAGAATTTTCGTTCATTGGCTTTGTGCGTGATGTGGGTAAGCGTATTACCGTTAACTACATGATGGCGAAGGATTCGGTTAAGAAGAGGCTTACGGGCGAGGCCGGCAGCGGCATGTCTTTTACCGAGTTTACCTACCAGCTTATACAGGGGTATGATTTTTACCACCTGTACAAAACACACAATGCTGTGTTGCAGCTGGGCGGATCTGACCAGTGGGGTAATATTACCACCGGTACAGAGCTTATCCGCCGTATGAGCGACGAAGGCGGTAAAGGCTATGCCATGACGTGCCCGCTTATTACTAAGGCTGACGGCTCTAAATTCGGAAAATCTGAAGGGGGTAACGTTTGGCTTACCGCCGATAAAACATCGCCGTACAAGTTTTACCAGTTTTGGGTAAATACTACCGATGCCGATGCCGAAAAGTATATTAAGATATTTACCTTTCTTGGAGAAGAAGAAATAAACACCCTGATTGAAACGCACAAAGAGGCACCGCATTTAAGGTTGTTGCAAAAAAAGCTTGCTGAGGAGGTTACAATATTTGTGCACGGTGCCGCACAGCTTGAAGAAGCCATTAAACGCAGTGAGTTTGTTTTTAGTAACTATAACTTTGAGCAGCTTAACGCCGTGAGCGAAGATTTCTTTACCGATATTTTTGGCGAGTTCTTTCATGCAGAGATTACTAAAGACCAGCTGGGTGCGCAGGATCTTATAGAAACGCTGGCTGATGTTACTAAGGTGTTCCCGTCAAGGGGAGAGGCCAGGAAAGCCCTTGCGGCCAATGCTGTTGCTATAAATAAAGAAAAAGTTACTGATACGTATCAGCTGTCAGATAAAGACCTGGTTTTGGGTAAGTACATATTAGTACAGTTTGGCAAAAAGAAATATTTTGTGTTAACCGTAAAATAGTAAAAGAGGCTTAGGCCTCTTTTTTTATGCATTCTTTGCTATAAGGTATTGTCTGAAAATCGAACAATCGTTTCTAAATAACCATCAAATTGCAGCCCCTGATGTCGCTGTTGTCAAATCGGCCCAGTACTTCAAAACTTTGATTAGTGTATTTTTTACCTAAATCCTGTGTGGCAATAAACGAGCACGAGTTTATATTGGCCAGGTCTATCACGTTGATGCCGCCGGTTTTGCCATAATCTATATAGGTAAGTGCATCTTCGGTATCGCGGATAAGGATATCCATATAAGGAGGGCATTCAAAAATGCCATCGCCTAAAGAGTAGGCCTGGCTCAGTAGCTCGGTCATCCCGTACTCTGAATGTATTTTACTTACGCCAAAGCCATTGCACAGCACTTCATGCAGCTCTTCGCGAATCATTTCGCGGCGGCGGCCTTTCATGCCACCGGTTTCCATAATAATAGTATTTTTTAGTTTAAATCCCTGCTTTTCTACAAGGTCCAGCAGTGCATAGGTAACGCCTATCAGCAGCACATTTTGTCCGGAATTATCCAGCGTAACAAGTTTTTGTATTAGCGCATCATAATCGTGCAGGTAAAAGCCGCTGTCAGGGTTGTTAGAGCCTTCTATAAGATCTTTAACCATGTAAATGAGTGAAGACCCCTCCCGCTCTAAATAAGAGGGTAGGAGGGCCAGCACAGTATAATCTTCTATGTTGCCATAAAACTGCGTAAATGCCTGGCGGAAGCTTTGCTCGTAATACTTTACATCGGTTACCAGGTGACGGCTTGTTACTACGCCTGTGGTGCCGCTGCTGGTAAAGGTTTCCTGAACAGGTGCCGAAGAGCTTACTACTTCGTGGGTTTTAAAAAACTGTATGGGCAAAAACGGAATGTCTTTTATAATTTTTACATTTTGCTTATCACGGCCTAAGAATGTGCAAAAATCACGGTATACGGTGTTGTTGTCATATTGATGACGAAACACTTTAAGTGTAATTTTTTCGAAGGCCTTTTTAGACGAAATAGTAAAAATATCTGTAGCGGTAATCAAAGCAAAATGTTTTGGGCAAATTTACAAAATAAAAAAGCACCGCCCGTAGGCAGTGCTTTTAAATGTATGTGTAAAAAAAGCACCGCTTTGTGGGCGGTGCTTTAAATATTTAAGATGTAAGGCTTATTATTGAACTACAAGTTTGCGTGTAGCTGTTTTGTTGCCTTCAGTAATTTTTACAATGTATACACCGGCAGTAAGGTTTGAAGTGTTTATAGTGCCACGTACTGTAGCGCCAGAAAATACTTGTTTGCCAAGGATATCAAATATAGCAACTGATTTATCTGAAGCGTTGTTTGATGTAATGTTTAGTGTAGCACCTGAGTTAAGTGGGTTAGGGAACAATTTAAGACCAGCGATTTCTTGAGTGTTAACGCCAGCAACAGAGTTATCTACCATTGAAAAATCATCATAGTATATAAAACCGCTGCTATCAGCATCTTTATAAGTCCTTGCCTGGAACCTGAAACCATCTGCAGCAGCTGGGGCAGTAAGCGTTATTGTGAAATGTTGCCATTCTGCATTGTCAACGCTGTAAGAATCGGCAGAGTTTATTCTTAATACATCTGCATTGTCATCAAGTTGAAGCGCAGCACCATTTGTTCCTCCATTTGAATCAATCCATCCAGACCACATTCTTGATCTTGCTCCTGTAGTGTTGTCTAGATACCAATAAGAAATTGTATAGCTGTGTCCTGGACTGATACCGGTAACATCATTTTGCACAGGGAAATTTCCGCTTGTAGGAGCTGCTTGCTTTGCAGAGTAGCTTCCGCCATGCTTAATTGTAGCTTCTTGAGTGATGTTTGAAGTAAATGTGCTGAAGTTAGCTAAAGTTGTAGCATCAGTCCATGTTTCCATACCACCGTTCACAACGATATTGGTTTGTGCATTCATTGCGGCAGATATTGCTACAACAGATAATAAAGTGTAAAGTTTTTTCATTGTTACTTTTTTTGAGAGAATTATTTCATAACAAAAATAGTAACAAAATGTGATAAAAAAAAGGGGTAATGTAAAATTAAGATAAAATTAATGTATGTTAAAATTGCTTTTAACTACTTAACTATCAGCTTTCTGGTTGCGGTTGCTTCGCCTTCTTTTATTTTTATGATGTATACACCCGGTGTAAGTTCGCTTATGTTAAGCTCTTTTCCGGTAATAGTGGCCTGAAGTACCTTTTTTCCGAGCACGTCAAAAATTGCAACTTCCTTGGTTTCAGCAAGCTTAGATGTTATGTATATCCTGTCCTGGCTTGCCGGGTTAGGGTAAATATTTAAACCTTCAATAGGTTCTTTACCTGCGGCAGATACTGCTTTGCTTTCCTGTGCGCTGGCGCCCAGTGTAAGCAAAAAGAAAAACAGTAATGAGATATAAAAGTAATGTTTTTTCATGGGTAATGATTGACGTTGTAAATGTATAAAATATATTTCAATGTAACTATATCCCAATTTTATTTAATCTATCATAAATTTATTTCTGTTTTTTAACAAAATAAGGATGATTGTTTGAGCGCTTACGCTAAATATTAGACGTTTACTTGTTTTTTGTGTTTTGCCGGGTTTACAGTGTGCATATTTGTTAAAACAAAAAAGGCACCCATAAAAGGTGCCTTCTGTGTCAGTATTTTACTGTAAATTATTGTAGCAAAGATGTGCCGTTTACACTTGTCCATGCACCAGTGTCTATCGAAGCACCAGTTGCAGTAGCGCTTGTTGACCAGTTACCTGTAGGAAAGTTTA
>JAZKDS010000319.1:0-1167 GCA_040387455.1 Bacteroidota bacterium | reverse complement strand
GGTTGTATTGGTTATCTTAACATTTGTAAGTTTAATTTTTGAACCATTAACCTGGTTAGTGTTAGTTGTTGCATCCTGTATTTTTACAGCAGCACCTTCAAAAGTAGTTGTACCTTCAACATAGTTACCATAGCCATCTATAACAATGTTGCTAAAGTCGCCATTACCTTCTTTTTTAAACTGTATAGCATCAATTTCTATTGCACCTGCAACTTCCGGAGTTGTGCCTGTAGCTCTTTTAAGAGTAAGGTTAGTAATTTTAGGGAAGTAAGCATTGTTGTTAGCAGAAGCCTCTATTTCCATACCAAAGTTACCTTTGCCAGTCTGGTAAGCATACCAGTTGCTGTTGTTTTGGCCTTGCCATCCATCTTGCCAGTCAAAAGCGTCATCATAATTACCGTAAGAGATAAGGTTTGTAGCACTAACTGTACCACCAAAAAACTCATACCCATCATCAGCACCTTTGTAAGCTACAAGGTGATCAAGTGTAGTACCAGTACCTACTGAATAAAAAGTAAACGCATTGTTTTCTTTTGTACCATCAGCAAGTTTAGCACCTGCATACTCAACACGTACATAGTGTAGTGCGCCACCATTGTGTGCAGCATTTGTACCACCGTAAGACTGATTGTTACCATCTTCAGATGTAGCAGTTGTTACACCACCTGCAGCTTTGATAGGAGCATCGCCATACATTATGATACCACCCCAAGATCCTGGTATTGCAGAAGCCTCAGTAAATACTACAGGCTCAGCTGCAGTACCGTTAACAATAAGCTTTCCGCCGTTTAATACTACTAAAGCGTTATCGCCGGTTGTTTTATTACAAGTAATTGTAGATCCTTTGTCAAAAGTTACGGTTACACCTGAAGCTACTTTTACAATTCCAACTAAAGTATAGTTACCATAAGCAAATTGTTTGTCAGCTGTAATTGTACCTGTAATAGTGCCTTCTACCGGCTGTACTACTACTGCCTCATCATCACTGCCGCATCCTGTAAAAACAGAAGCAATAACTGTAAGTCCTAAAAGAATTTTTTTCATGTGTTAGTTTAATTTTTAAAGTTTAATTTTAATACCACAAAAGTAGTTTGGGGTTATTTTTAGTGTGTTATACCAGTGTTATATAATGGTTAACAGGTAATGTGTTTGGGTTATATAATGGTT
>JAZKDS010000318.1:0-3360 GCA_040387455.1 Bacteroidota bacterium | reverse complement strand
TTAGGGTGCAACAAGATGCGGAAACTAAAATTAAGCATGCGTGTTTTAAATTAAGCACGCAAACACCCAATACACGTAATGCACTGATTAACTATAATATGTGAATTAAAAAAGACATAAAGCCATTGCTACGTTACTTAAAACATAGATTTTATGCGCGCTAAAAAAACGATTTCGTACAATTCAAATTTATACGCAAATACAATTTCAGCAATGGATTTTAATTTTATAGATATGGATTATATTACTATAGATAATTGTAATATATGCACTTAAATAAGTGGGGCTTTTGTAGGGTAAAAACTGTTTATTCTGCTGGTGCAAAAAGTTCTGCCGCATCCGGAAACACCAGCTCATTTTCAGTAAAATCAAGGGTTTCAGATCGGTGCATATATTTTATAATATCGCTTATACCTTTCTGGATGCTCAGCTCTGTAGAAAACTTGCGGCTTGTAGCCAGTACAAGCCCGCCTTTAGACAACCTGAAGAAATGCTTGCCCGAGGCCGTACGGTTTTTGGTAAAGGCAAACACTTCTATGCTGTCTTTTATGGCCGCTATAATAAGCTCGCAGTCTGATTTTTGCTTACAGCTTATGCTTGTAAATATTGTTTTACCCTTTCTGGAAGTAAACTCAAATTTAAACTCGCCGTTATAGCGCTTGCTTATTACAAACATCCCCATGCCTTACATCTTTTTAAATTTAAAATCGGGCTGGATAAGTAAATTACCCAACCCGATTTTATTTATTTTTTGATATGCCAAAGCTAAAAATTTTAAGCCTGCCTTTGCAGCAGCCTCAAAAAACTTATCAAGAATTTGCCACGGGCTATATGCCTGTTGCTGCTATAATTCCTTTTAAAGCGGGCATAAAAAGCCTTTTTTATTAAGCACTAAGCGCAATTTGAGGATAAATTTCTTTAAGTTTCTTCTTAAAACTTGTCATGGCCTGCTCTGTGTCGGCAAGTATTTTGTAGCGTGCGCCGGCATCATACTTAGTTCTTTCAAAAGTAATGTTGTTCCTTTTTAGCATGCGCTCTATTAGGTCGTGGTCTATAACGTGCTTGTATAACGTTCTAAAGATAGTAATGTGCATATAGTATTTTTTAGGTTGTTTAAATTGTTGTTTCAAATTTGTTTCATAAAAATAATGAGAATCTTTTTTAACAGGATAGGCCTTAATAAAAGTTTAGCACTTTAATAATATTAGGCCCTTAAACAGCTATTTTTGGTTACAATTTTGATATATCTAAAATTATCGATACATTTGCATCAAATATTTATCACAATGACGCTGGATAATAAAAAGATAGAGAGGATAAGCAAGGCATTAGGCGACCCATACCGCTTAAAAATAATGCATGCTATAATGAAGCAGGAAAAACAAGACAAAAGCCTGTGCAGCATGCCGTGCAGCAATCTTGTTGAAATGATAGACCTGGCACAAAGTACCGTATCGCACCACATAAAACAACTGGTAGATGCAGACCTGCTTATTGCCGAAAAAGAAGGGCGTAATGCTAAATACACCATTAATAAAGATGTGTTTAATGCGTATGTAAACTTCCTTAAGCCATTTGCAGGATAAAAAAATAAATCGAAACTTTTGGATGTTTCGATTTATTGTATATCTTTGCTGCATGATTTTAAGAATACGCAGCATATTATCAATCGAAGAATTTAAATAGGTAGATTTTTTATTTTACCTCAGAACAATATTTATAAGAATAACCGTTCTATAATTAATCGAAATATTTAAATATATCATCAATCAAAAAACAAATACCATGACCACTACACCACCCAACATAGCTACCCAGTTTACAAATAATGCTATTAAAGCATGGACTGCACAGGCAAAAAGCATAACCGCCTTTTTTGAAAAATACAGCGATGCTGATTATCTAAATCCTATAGCACCGGGCCGTAACAGACCTATATATGTATTAGGGCACCTTATAGCCATAAACGACAGCCTGCTTACATTACTGGGCTTTGGCCAAAAGCTGTTCCCAGAACTGGAATCACAGTTTTTAACCAATCCTGATGACCATACCTCTACCACCCCAACCTTAGCCGAACTAAAGCTAAAGTGGCAAACACAGCTTGGGGTACTTGCAAAACATTATAACAGCATAGAGCCGCAGGACTGGCTAGAGCCTCACACAGCTGTATCAGCCGAAGATTTTGCCAATGACATGAGCCGCAACAAACTTAGTGTGTTGTTTAGCCGCACCAACCATATGGGATATCACCTGGGGCAGCTTAACCTTTTTCCTGAAAAAAAGAGGCTTAAGTACAACCCGTTCCGCACCAGCGTGAGCCTTAATTTTGCATTTTAATTTCCGTTTTTAGTTTATTCATCAAAAATCCCCAAAGGCCTACACCTTTGGGGATTTTTATTTCCTGCTATCTTGTTTAATACTTTACCATGCCGTTTCACCTTCGGCACTAAAGAACTTACCGGTAGGGCCGTCATTGCCAATAGTTGCATAAGTAACAATGGGTTGGGCACCTTCTTCAACCGTTTTATACCCACTATGGTTATTAAAATCAGTAGCAGTATAGCCCGGATTTACGCTGTTTACCTTAAATGATGTATCTCTCAGCTCATAAGCAAGCATAACAGTATAGGCGTTTAGTGCGGTTTTACTGGCGCAATAGGCGGTCATTTTCACATCATAATGGCGCCAATCGGGGTTAGTGTGGTTGCCCAGCGAACCCAAATCGCTTGATACATTTACTATTCTTGCCGCATCAGATTTTTTAAGCATTGGTAAGAATGCCTGTGTGGTTTGTATTACGCCAAAGAAGTTGGTTTCAAATACATTACGGATATTTTCCTGTGTTACCAATGAGGCCTCCTGCGGCATTATGCCCGGTATACCGGCATTGTTTATCAATACATCAAGCTGGGGTATTTTGGCTTCAAGGGTTATAGCTGCCTGCTGAATAGACTGCACATCGGTAACATCTATTTGCAGCACATCTACATCTGTAAAACCCTCTGATTTTAATTGGTTTACGGCTTCGGTGCCTCGAGCCAGGTCGCGGCTGCCTATGTATATAAAGTAGTTGCCTTGGGCCAATAGCTGGCGTGCGGTTTCAAACCCAATGCTTTTATTAGCCCCTGTTATTAAAACGGTTTTCATGATTGAATGTTTTTAAGTTACAGGGCAAAGTTGGTGCAATACAGCGGAATATCTTTTGCCATTTGGCAAATTCGGCTTAAGACAGGCTTTTACGTATGCGGCTTAGCGAAGATTGCGTAATCCCTAAGTATGAGGCCAGTGCAGAGAGCGGCACGCGGTTTGCCATGCCCGGATAATCTTTTAAAAAGCCAAGGTAACGATCTGTAGCAT
>JAZKDS010000317.1:0-4079 GCA_040387455.1 Bacteroidota bacterium | reverse complement strand
TCCTTCTTTTGCTACTATCACCAACAAGTGTTTGAAACAACCAGGATTGTCGGTTTTATTACCTGGATTTATACCGAAAAAACCTAGACTTATACCGAAATTACATAGCAAAATTGCCCCTTTGAAAACATCCATTATTTGAATTTCGCAAATACCCGATTGATTTATCCAAACACATGCTTCTGTTTTGGTACCACCTTTGTATCATCAATTCAAAACAGAAAAATGGAAAACACAAATAAAATAGCATTAGTAACCGGCGGCAGCCGCGGGTTAGGCAAAGACATGGCCCTTAAGCTGGCCGCAAAAGGCATCAACGTTATTCTGACCTATAACAGCCAGGCAGATGACGCTAAGGAAGTGGTTAAACAAATAGAGCAAGCCGGCCAAAAAGCCGTGGCCCTGCAACTGAACACCGGCGAAATTAAAAGCTTTGGGGCTTTTGTCGAAAAAATCAAAGGAGTTTTGAGCGATACTTTCGGTACAGATCATCTTGATTTTCTGATCAATAACGCGGGTTTCGGTCATCATGCACCTATCGCCCAAACAACTGAAGAAGCCTTTGACGAGTTGATGAATGTGCACTTTAAAGGTGTTTATTTCCTGACGCAAGGCGTATTACCTATCTTGAATGATGGTGGTGGCATTATCAATATCTCATCAGGCTTGTCGCGGTTTAGCTTGCCGGGCGCATCTGCCTACGCATCTATGAAAGGTGCTATCGAGGTGTTTACCCGCTACCTGGCAAAAGAGTTGGGCGCTAAAGGTATCCGTGCCAATATCGTAGCGCCGGGCGCCATAGCTACTGATTTTGGTGGCGGCCGCGTGCGTGATGATGAGCAAATGAACAAAGCTGTGAGCAGCATGACGGCATTGGGTCGCCCGGGCGAAGCGGAAGACATTGGCGGTGTGGTAGCCTTTTTATGTACCGACGATGCCCGCTGGATCAACGGACAGCGCATTGAAATATCAGGGGGCATGAACCTGTAATGCTAATTCGCTAACTTTGGATTTTACAAATACGTTATCATGATCACCAAAACCTCTTTAGAAGGCTTCTACGAAGAAAGCTCGGCACCGCTACCCAGCGGCATAGCTAAAGAGATTGGCCATTTTAATGTATTTGTAACCGAAACGCTTTTTGATAAAAAAACCGGCGCGGGGCGCGAGATGCCTTACAGCCGCCGCGACTATTATAAAATAAGCTGGATACGAGGAAAAAGCAGGGCAGAATACGCGGATAAAACCATTGATATCCCCGAAAGTGCCCTGCTTTTTGCTACCCCGAAGATCCCCTATAACTGGGTGCCCGAAACGGGTAACCAAACCGGCATGTTCTGCATTTTTACAGCTGATTTTTTGGCGCCGAACAAAGTTGGTGTTGACTTGGATGATCTGCCCTTGTTGCAGCCAGGGCAAGTGCCGGTTTTTCAGCTAAACCCCGATGAGGTTAATGAGGTAGAATACATTTTAAAAAAAATGCACAAGGAAATAGCTACCGACTATCGTTTTAAGTATGACCTGCTGCGTAACCTTGTGTTAGAGCTGGTGCATTATGGCCAAAAGCTGCAGCCGGTAACCGCGTTAGAGTCGGTGCATAATGCTTCGGAGCGCATCTCCTCCCTATTTATGGAGTTGTTGGAAAGGCAGTTTCCGGTAGACTCGCAACACCAACGGCTTAACCTGCGTACAGCTAAAGACTATGCGGATAGGTTAGCAGTGCATGTAAATCACCTCAATAAAGTACTGAAAGAAGTAACCGGCAATACCACCACGCAGATCATCGCCAACCGCGTAATACAGGAAGCAAAGATCCTGCTCAAACAAACCAACTGGAACATCGCCGAAATTGCCTACACGCTC
This sequence comes from Bacteroidota bacterium, assembly GCA_040387455.1. Classification (GTDB taxonomy): domain Bacteria; phylum Bacteroidota; class Bacteroidia; order Flavobacteriales; family Flavobacteriaceae; genus Flavobacterium. The sequence goes on along the minus strand of JAZKDS010000317.1, from coordinate 2,216 downwards.
GGCTTTGATGATATTGCCCACTTCTCAAATTTCTTTAAGAAACAAACTACGGTTGCGCCGGTAGCGTTTAGGGGATAGTCTTTTTATTTAAGGCAATCCGTCTTTTGCTTAATTTTCGCCATGATCGGATCTGCCGAATTTTGAGTAATTTCCTGGCAGGTAATTTTATTTACGTACCCTGCTTGCGTGCTTACTACACTAACGTAATTTACTTTCCCTTCGGCTACTGTAATTTTTAAGGGCGTTGATTTTTTTCCGTTTGATATGCCTCCGCTAACTACACTTACCGTGTGGTCGCCTACCGGAAGATCGTGTATCGAAAAAAGTTTGTTTTTCATCTTACAGATAAGTTCACCATCAACATAAAATGAATAATTGACGGCAGAACCGGTATAGCCTGTAGATCGGATCAAATAAACCTGGCCGGTTTTTGATTGTGAAAATGCACCAAAAGAAGCGGTAACAAAAAATGCTAATAGCGAAAGGGTTTTAATTGCTTTCATAGTTCTGAAGTTAAAGTTATAAATCTGATTATTGGAGTTAAAAAGCTATGCCAGGTTGAAAGACATTATTTTAATCAGTAGCTTAATCGGGTTATCAAATATAACTTTTTTGCTGTAAAAAATATTTATAACGCTTACTTTTATGAATGGCGAAATTTTTATCCGGTTTGCTGTTTATCATTACTGCGTGCTTGTGTGTCAATACTTCACTTTACGCTCAACATAAAGACACGGTTGCGGCACAGGCTAAAGACAGTACCAGGATTGGTTTTGTGGCCAAAATGCAAGCCTTTGCCAGGCAGTCTGCCCGTAACAGCGCGGATGAATTTGCGGCCGATAAAGCCATATTAGCCCAAAACAGCATTTTTGAGCAGATCAAAAAGACAATGCAAAAAGCAAAGATCTATTTGAAAACCGGTGTTGACACCGTTGGCACAAGGAAGCAGTATGATCTGATTGAGAAAAACTATTTAACCGCCGGCGATGGTGTGCTGGTAAACAAGGGCACAGCGCAAACTTTTCGCAACTTAACCACTACCGCAAAAATACTTACTGAGCTTTTAAGTAAAGCAAATGCCGGTAAAGCAAGGCTTGACCGGCATCAGCAAGATCTTACCGGGTTTCGCTATCAGCTTGATTCATTATTGAGCATGCCGTCGCTTTTTAAATTCCCGACAGACTCGCTTGTTCTTTCTAAATATCTGCAACAAATTTTGGTAGTAGCACGTGAAATCCATCCGGTAGATAGTGCTTTAAAACAAGCCAACATTAACGTTCAGGGCTTACTTAACCAGGTTAACGGGCAGGTTTTTAAACTGCAAACCAGCCTGGAAGAAATTGAATCATATCAACGTGGTATGGCAAAAAATACCTTTGATAGAGAGTTTGAAAATATTTGGGAAAGCACCGGGCATTACCGGCCCTTTAGCCAGATTTTAACCCAGGCCAAAGCTAAAGCTGCGCTTACATTGCTGTTTTACATGCAAGATAATGCCGGTAAGCTGGTTATATTTTTACTGCTTTTTATTGCCTCATACGTTTACATCCGGTCGCTTAAACAGATTTATACAGAACAGCAGTTAACTACGCCCGACTATGAGGGTCAATTAATATTTCGTTATCCGCTATTGTCGGCCGCTGTTATTATTGTCAACCTGTTTCAGTTTATTTTCTTTTCGCCACCCTTTATCCTTAACGTTATTTTCTGGACTATAGCCAGCGTTAGTCTTACCATACTGTTTAAAAGCTTTATTACCAGGTATTGGATGAAGGTATGGCTGGTTATGGTGAGCTTGTTTTTAATTACCGCTTTTGATAACCTGGTATTACAGGCGTCAAGGTCAGAACGTTGGTTTATGCTCATCATATCTGCACTGGGTTGCATTGCTGGCATATCAATTATCTTTAAGGGAAAAAAAGAAGAATTAAGGGAAAAGCTAATTTTAATTGCCATCGGCTTTATGGCAGTGCTTGAGTTTGGCGCCACTGTGGCTAACGTTTTTGGAAGATATAATCTGGCCAAAACACTACTGATAAGTGGTTACTTAAATGTGGTTATAGGCATACTTTTTTTATGGACTATACGCCTTATTAATGAAGGCTTGTACCTGGCCTTCAATGTTTATACGCACCAGGACCCAAAACTATTCTATTTAAATTTTGAGAAGGTTGGAAAGAAGGCTCCGGCCTTATTTTATGTGCTGCTGGTTTTAG
>JAZKDS010000316.1:0-2284 GCA_040387455.1 Bacteroidota bacterium | reverse complement strand
CTTTGGGTGTTTAAATTTTTCATGTTTTTAGTTTTTAAATATTGGTTACTTAATTTGATTAGACGGTCTTTTTAAAAAAATTTGTATCGTCAAATATTTACTTTTTTAGCGTTCACATCAGATCATTAAAATAAAGAATATTGAATATTTACGCTACCACTGGCAGGCCAACTACTACCACTTTTAGTTGAGCCATCTACTATTAAATAATAAGTACCGGCATATACGTTTCTTATAATATCGCCTTGTAACTTAATAGGCCAGCCAGAGCCATAACCATCATCAGAAGAGGCAAGCAAGTTCCAGCTGGAGTCAAACAAATAGATAACGCTGTCGTAATTGGAAGTGCCACCCGATATCTCTAAGGTACCATTACTAGCGACATTGATTTGAATCCACTTATCATTACCAGACGTATATGGGTTACCATAATTATTGACAAAAGGAGAAACGGAAGTGTGCACAGCATTTTGGCAGCTTGTGTACTGTCCGCTACCAAAGCCTAAAGTATAAGGCATAACATAAAGATCAGATGAACTGGTGCCGGTTTGCGCTTTAGTTGATAATGAACAGGTAAGCAAAAATAATACAGCTGACAAACTGTAAAGAAATTTGCTGCTTACTGACTTAACGAAATTTGGCATGGTAGCCTTTTGGTTGTTTAAGTTTTTCATGTTTTTTGGTTTTTAATTATTGGTTACTTAATTTGATGAGACAGTCTTTTTAAAAAATTTATCATCTTGAAATAGTCGACCTACATTAGATTAAGGATTTAAAATATAATAAACACCTACGGTGCCACTCGCCGATGTCCAGGTGGTACCTGGTGACGAGGTATATTTGGTGCTGCCGTCTACAATTAAGTAATAAGTACCGGCAGTTACGTATTGCGAAGTGATAGAGGGTTGCAAAGCACTGTGCCCAACATTATCTCCAGAGCCGGTGCCATCATCGTCGGAGGCTATGAGGTTCCAGCTGCCGTCAAACAAATAGAAAACGCTATCGAAAGTAGAAGTACCACCCATTACGCTTAAGTAACCACTACTTGCTATATTGATCTGAATCCATTTATCCTTACCTGAAGTATACGGATTGCCATAACTATGATAAAGAGGATAACACGAAGTGCACGCACCTTCCAGGACATTTGTTGACTGCCCGGCACCGAAACCTAAAGTATAAGGCATAACATACAGATCCGACATTCCGGAGCCGTATTGAGCCTTAGTGGATAAGGAACAGGTAAGCAAAAATAAAACAGCGCAAAAGCTGTAAAGAAATTTGCTGTTTACTGACGTGCCGTGGCTCCATTTGGGCATAGCAGCCTTTTCGATAGTTTTGTGTAAGTTTTTCATGTTTTATAATTTAACTATTGGTTTAATCAATGTTAATTAAAATGTAAATCTGTTTTTATTTTATTACACGAAACGTAGGTTTTACCATGACGAAACGGCTGCCTGCTTACGCGAAACGCAAAAAAGCACACAATAATGGCCACCGCGCAAATCAAATGCAGTATCTCATTAGCAGGAGCAGGACGTCTAACAGGAGCTTCCGGGCGAAGTTGGAAAAACTGCCCGCCATACGCGCGAAGGCAGCGGGCATTCACTTAATTTGCTAAAGTGCAGGCCAGCGCGGGCGAAGCGGCGCAAAGGAAGCGCGTAAAGGGCCTATCGAAGCGACAGGCAAGCGCTGCATCATAAACTACAACAAATACCGGGCAGACTGATTGTACTAGGTAGAGACAGCCAAGCTATGGCTCGTTATGACGCGGTGTATGTATCTAATAGCAAAGCCCCCTAAACCATTGGTTTAAGAGGCTTTAGTGTATTAGGATTAAAATCTTAGTAGTCTAGCGTGAAGTCGATACCAACCCCACCATTTTTGACGTGGCCGTCTTTATCGGTGCCGTCTAACACGACGTAATAAACACCAGGATCCACGTAATAGCTAATAATTCCGCCAACGCCATAACTACCCCCACCATCATCGCCGTAGGTAAGATCATAAGAACCGGTTGAATCTACCAGGTGCACAATACTATCAAAAATATCATAGCCGGAAATACTGCCGCAGTACACGCCCAGGTAACCAGAATGCGTTACGGTAATCTTGATCCATCTGTCATTACCACTATATGTATCTCCCCAATTATTAGTTAAGCCGTAGTCACTGTTATAAAAACCGTTCATGTACCAATCATGACCCGGGCTTGTAGTCTGAAACACTACAGACGTGTCCGGGTTGGTGATATCAGAGCCGTAGGGAGATTGAGCCCTGGATG
>JAZKDS010000315.1:0-10281 GCA_040387455.1 Bacteroidota bacterium | reverse complement strand
GGTTCACATATCAAAATAGCACATAAATAACTGTAAATCAACATTTTATAAAAAATCGGTTTTGAGCTAATATTTTAAAAACCGAATGATAATCGTTATAAAAAACAAAAAATCGCTTATATCGCCTAAAAATGCTGTCAAACATAAAACCGTGGTTTTTTAGTAGAAATTTAATAGTGACAACCCTGCTTTTGCTGGTTATTGGTTGTGCGGTGCAACAAAAACCGCAAGGCGGCCCGCGCGATACCCAGGCGCCAAAGCTGATAAAGGCCGAGCCTGCAAACATGACCAAAAATTTCAATGCCAAAGAAATAAAGCTTGAGTTTGATGAATATTTTAAACTGAGCAACCAGTTTCAGGAATTTGTTGTATTTCCGGCTCCTGATAAAATGCCCGAATACAAAATACGTAGCAAAAGTTTAGTGATTGAATTAAAAGACACCTTGCAAAAAAACACCACCTACGTAATAAATTTTGGTAAAGGCTTGAGTGACGTTAACGAGGGTAATGTTTTAAAAAATTTCACCTACGTTTTTTCAACCGGCGACCATATTGATTCTTTAAGCATATCTGGAACGGTAACAAATAACGCGACACTGTTAAGAGAGAAAGATGCAACCGTAATGTTGTTTACTTTGAAACAAGATTCCCTTTTATTTGGCAAGAAAAAACCAAGCATATTTACAACCACAGATTCGTCCGGAAATTTTACATTAAGCAATTTAAAAGAGGGTGTATATCGCATATATGCTTTGAAAGAGACCCCAACGGACAAGATATACAATAACGACAACGATTTAATAGCGTATACTACCCAGCCTATTAATTTAACCAGAGACACATCAAACGTAGCGCTTAAACTATTTAAACAATCGCCTACGAAATTCAGACTGGCTGAACGAAAATTTACGCCCGAAGGCGCGCTAAGCTTTATACTTAATAAACCGCTGGCAAGGCCATCTGTTAAAATTATATATCCTGAGGGTCTTGATCAGCAAAAAATAACAGACATTGTACCTACCCGCGATACAATAACTGTTTACTCGAAAAACATGGATTTCGACTCTATAAGATTTGCATTTTTTGATGGCGGAAAGCCTTTAGATTCAACCTCTTTAAGAAAAAACAGAAAAGAAAGCTTTACCAGAAATCTCAATTTTAAATTTGGTTTAAGCAGTATGTCAGAACTTAAACCCGGCACTGATTTTAAACTGTTTGCAAATTTGCCTGTAGAAGACTTTGAGCCGAAGCTTATAACATTGAAAGAAGACTCAAACAACGTAGCATTTACGTTGACCAGAGATACCGGAACCACTAAAAAGTTTACGCTAAAATATCGCTGGAGACAAAAAGCTAAGTATGTGTTAAGCATAAATGACGCCGCGTTTACATCTATTTATGGCGATAAAAATAAGAAGCAAAACAAAAATTTTTCTGTAGCCACGCCCGAAAGCTTTAGTAACCTTACGCTAACCGTAAATGTGCCCGATACCACAAAAAGTTATGTTGTAGAGTTACTTAACGAACAAAAAGTACCTTTACGTGCAGACGTAATTCGAAAGAAAACAAAGCTTAGTTATCTTAATTATTATGTCGGAAAATTTACCGTTCGGGTTGTTTACGATAACAATAAGAATGGTAAGTGGGACTCTGGCATAGTAGCCGATAAAAAACAGCCTGAAAACATATGGGTTTATGAAAAAACCTTTACGCTGCGGCCTAACTGGGAAACTGAGGAAAATATAGAAATACCGCCCGAAGTGATTATTCCTTAAACCAGCCGGCGTACATTACATAATTATCAGGCAGTTTATCCAGCATAGCCCTTTGCTCATCAGTAAGGGGCTTTATTTTTTTTGCCGGTGTACCGGCATACAAATAACCCGACTCGCAGACTGTTTTTTCTAATACGACAGAACCGGCACCTATAATTACATATTCTTCAACCACAACATTATCCATCACTATAGCACCCATACCTACCAGCGTATGGTCTCTAAGTGTACAGCCATGCACTAACGCATTGTGGCCGATAGAAACATAATTGCCAATATCTGTAGCAGCCCCGTTATAGGTACAGTGTATAACCGCTCCATCCTGTATGTTTGAGTTATTGCCTATCCTTATAAAGTTTACATCGCCACGAATAACAGCGTTAAACCATACAGAACAATTGCTGCCCATACTAACATCACCAACTATAGTAGCGTTATCGGCTATGAAACAATCATTTCCCCATTTGGGGCTAATACCTTTTACCGGAAGTACAAGAGCCATAAAAACAGACGTTTAAGTAATTGACTGATAGCATAACAATTGGTTATATTTGATTAAACCAATTGTTATGAAAACCTATATCGCATCTGTAATATTATCATTACTATGCTATACAGGATACGGCCAGCAAATTAATCAAAATAATGTACCTCCTTATTTAAAAAAGATCGATACGCTACCAAGGACGGTAAATCTTGACGGCAGACATTACATGCCGCCACCATCCAGGTTTACGAAAGAGCACCCCAACCACGATACAACGGCTTTTAAAAAAGCGCCTATGATGATTCTTAAACTAAACCCATCAGGTAAACTGGTAAAAATGTTTCCATCATTAGGATTTATTAAACAAGAAGATATTGCAAGTTTAGAAATATTGCCCCACAAAAAAGCCGACTCGTTATTCGGACCTGCAGCTAAATATGGTGTAATAGTAACAACGCTTGTACCGTCTGTTAAAACCTATACTACGCAACAATACTTAGCGTACTACAAACTTGAAAAGTATTATAAAAATTTACCAATATATATGGATTATAATAGATTATTGAATACCGATGGTATGTTGTTTACAAACGGAAATACAAAATCAGTAACTATTGAAAAAGATGCAACAGGTAAAGCATACATCAGCATACTGACTAACCAATATCCTAACTTGAACTTGCACTATTATAATGATAAAGAAGAACATGAAAGATGGGCAAAAGAAAAAAATAAATAGATTATGGAAGGCGCTCACTTAAAGCATCATAATTAAAACTGTATCATGAAAAATTTAATTATTGCCATTACCACTGTATTACTTTCAAGTGCAAATACTTTTTCTCAAACGGGTGAACTGAATAAAGACACATCAACCTTTACCACAGCGCCTTTATATGTGGTGAAACTGGCAAGCGGAAAAACATCAACAACCAGTACATCGCTGCTGGCAATGATAGATCAGCACCATATTGATGCTATGGAAATTTATACTGATAGAAAGAATGTTGAACAATATGGCGATAAGGCAAAAAATGGGGTAGTTATCATCACCTTAAAAAAAGACGCACTTATTATAACTCAAACAGAGATATTTGACAAATATAAAATAAGCAAGGCTAACCGAAAATTACCTGTATACCTGGATAGTAACTTAACTCATAATAGCGCCGATAACTTCTATTCGGCCAACAAAATAAAGTCTGTTAAAATTGCCAAAGAAAAAGGCACCGGTATGAAATACATCAGCATAATTACTGATTTTGTTAGAATACCGCCCGACCCTAATACTTTCAGAATACGTGGCAACGTTATTGGAGCTGTGAAATAATATCAACCTCCTGTCTACCTTATACAATGAAATACCTTTTATCTACCTTATTAGTAATATTTGCATTTAGCCAAACCAAGGCACAATACCTTGACGAAATAAGTAAAAAACTGCATGAGCCAAAAGCATTAAGAAAAGATGTAGACTTTGTGCAACGTAAGCTTGAAAAAGAGCATATCAACCTTTATAAATTTATTAGCAAAAAAGAGCTTGATCATAAGTTTGATAGTTTAAGGGCCAGCATTACTAAACCCATGATCAGCCTTAAATTTAACGCCAGGCTGATGACTGTTTTAAGTGCAATTGGCGACGGGCATTTAATATCAACCTACGACGGTAAAAGGTTTACACCTGCGGATATGGAATATCTGCAAAAACCTAAAAAACAAAGCGGGTTATATAATCTTGACTACGTTATAGTTAATAACCGTTTGTATGTAAAACAAAATAACGGACCCGACGAAAGCATTAAAAGAGGCGATGAAATTATAAGTATTGATGCTAAGCCTACCGCACAAATTATTGATACCATGATGCGCATGATAGCATCAGACGGATATAACACTACCTTTAAAAAATCGGTTATCAATGCCGATAATTTTATCAATTACTATAACTTTTATTGGGATAGAAAAGATACGAACAGCATAGAACTTAAAAGTAACAATACAGTAAAGAAAATTGATCTGTTACCCCCGACACAAAGTAATGTCGGTTTAAACCTTAACAACGCAAAACCCATAAGCTACAAATTTTTAAAACCTGATAGCAGTATAGCTTACCTTAAGGTGCGCACCTTTATGTTAGATAGTACCTTCAAAAACTTTGAGGAGATATTTAAAACGATAAAACAAGCCAAATCAAAAACCCTGGTAATTGATCTTCGCGGTAATGGTGGTGGTTTAATTGGTCACTCTTCAAACCTATTTAGTTATTTAACTACCAAACCCACAAACTTCTTTAATAGGCCTGACGAATTAATTAAAGGATACTTGATACCTGGCTTAAATAAACTGCGAGATCAACAGATAAAATGGTTAAAACAATCAAACTATCATGCCCAGGTATTACTACAGCATAATGGCTTTTGGGGAGATCTGTACGTGCTAACCGATGGCGGAACCTTCTCTGCTGCAAGTTTATTAACAGCAAACCTTAAAAAATATAGACAGGTAACCATAATAGGCGAAGAAACCGGCGGCAGCCGTAACATATGGACTGCAGGACAAATAAAAAGCGAAGTATTACCCGAAAGCAAAATGGTATTAAACTATGGTATACTACCCTTTACTTTTGGTGATATTACCGACAATACTGGCCATGGTATAATGCCGGATGTACCTATTAATTATACTATTGATGATTATTTAGCGAGGAGGGATTTGGAGATGGAATGGGTAATGAGGGATGTAGAGAAAAAGGATCTTAAATAACCTGTCATTGCGAGGAACGAAGCAATCGCGAACTATGCTAGCGTGCGATTGCTTCGTTCCTCGCAATAACAGTTGGCGTCTAAAATACCGTATCCTCCAAAACCTCCTGATGTTGAGGATAATCTGTAGTATAATGCAAACCCCTGCTTTCCTTACGCATCATAGCTGATTTTACTACGATATATGATACCTGTATGAGATTACGCAGCTCGCAAAGTTTTACGGATAGCTTGGTTTGTTTATAGAATGATTCTGTCTCTTCATACAATAAACCTAAGCGACGCATGGCACGCTCTAACCGGAAATCAGATCTGACAATACCCACATAATCGCTCATTATTTTTTGCATTTCGCGGATGTTGTGGGTAACCAGTATATCTTCGTTTGATAGTTTTACACCATGCTCGTCCCAATCGGGTATGTTTTCAGGTGTGTTTATACCTTCTAAATTTTTAATAGCATCAATATAAATACGGTGCGCAAAAACTAAAGCTTCTAATAATGAATTGGATGCTAATCTATTAGCTCCATGTAAACCAGTTGATGAACACTCACCACAGGCATATAAGCGTTGAATAGATGATTGTCCGTAATGATCAACCAAAACACCACCACACATATAATGACAGGCCGGCGATACCGGGATCATATCCTTGGTCATATCAATACCAATCTCTAAACACTTGGCATATATATTAGGAAAATGCGCCAAAATATCTTTTTTACTGCGATGACGGATATCCAGGTAAACATAATCTTCGCCCGATTTTTTTATCTCGGCATCAATAGCGCGGGCGACAATATCACGTGGCGCTAGTGAACCGCGTTCGTCATACTCATACATAAACTCTTCGCCGCTGGTACGTTTTAGTACACCACCAAAACCACGTACAGCTTCTGATATCAGGAACGACGGATAATCTCCTGGGTTATATAAAGCAGTTGGATGGAATTGAATAAACTCCATGTTACGTACTTTACCTTTTGCACGGTAAACCATGGCCACACCATCGCCGGTAGCAATAGTTGGGTTGGTAGTCACCGAATAGATATGTCCGGAACCGCCTGCTGCCATTACCGTAACTTTCGACAGAAATTTTTCTACCTCGTTAGTCTCGGTATTTAAAGCATAAATACCGTAGCAGGTAATATCAGGGGTCGACTTGTCTACAAACTCGCCCAAATGGTGCTGGGTAATCAGATCAACAGCAAAGTAATGCGTTAAAATTTGAATATTGGGGTTTTGATGGATCTTTTCTAACAGCGACCTTTCAATTTCAAAGCCGGTAATATCCTTATAATGCAGTACTCTAAACTCTGAGTGTCCACCCTCTTTTGCCAGGTCATAAACACCGTCGTTGGTTTTGTCAAAACTGGTTCCGTATTCGATAATTTCGTTAATACGGTCCGGACCTTCTTTTACTACTATTTCAACAACCGGTTCTTCACATAGTCCATCCCCGGCAATTAAGGTGTCATTTATGTGTTTTTCAAACGAATCTTCCTTTTTATCCACAACAACAGCTACACCACCCTGGGCATACTTAGTGTTTGATTCATCCTCGTTTGATTTTGTAACTATCAGTACCTTACCATGTTTTGCGGCTTTAAGTGCAAAACTTAACCCGGCAATGCCAGAACCTACCACCAGGAAATCCACAGATTTGGACATGTTATTTATATTAGCTGTGTAAAATTATAAACTGTGTTAATAAACGCGTTCAAAGATGTTAATTTTGTGTCTGCAAAAAGCTAACAAGTATTTTAAAAGTGGATAACCCCGCTTTTAGGTACAAATGCTAACTATTTTTGAGCGACTTTTGCCTTGCATTAACAACGTAACTAACATTACAAACATCAATAAAATATTAACAAATAAGTTTGTAAAATAAAACTTGATTATCAAACCAATCTCATAATCAGTATAATGAAAAATAAAAAATAGGGATAAGCTGTTAATAAGTAGTTAAAAACAATATTTAGGATAAAAACGTCTGCTAACTTTTACACATAACTAACACCTTAATAACAATAGTATTTTTATATAAATTAAAATAGTTGTTATTACTTGAATTGTTGAAATGGATATCTTCGAAGAAATAAAACTGAAAGGCTACGCCGAGGAATACATAGACCCTACGCTGGATCTTTTTGATGAAATTGAAAAATTAAAAAAAGAAAAAAATGCTGTCATACTTGCGCACTATTACCAGGACGGAGACATACAAGACATTGCAGATTATATTGGCGACAGCCTTGGGTTATCGCAACAAGCTGCAAAAACAGACGCCGACATTATTGTTTTTGCCGGTGTACACTTCATGGCCGAAACAGCTAAAATATTATCACCAACAAAAAAGGTTTTATTGCCCGACGCAAAGGCAGGATGTTCTTTAGCCGATAGCTGCCCGCCGCATTTATTTAAAAAGTTTAAGGAGCAATACCCTGATCACCTGGTTATTACGTACGTAAACTGCACTGCCGAACTAAAAGCGCTGAGTGATATTGTTTGTACATCAAGCAACGCAATACAGATTGTAGAAAGTTTACCTGCAGACCAAAAGATCATATTCGGACCTGATAAAAACCTGGGTGCTTATGTAGCTAAAAAAACAGGCCGCGATTTGGTGTTGTGGAACGGTGCATGTATGGTGCATGAGATATTTTCGAGAGAGAAGATCACCAAACTAAAAGAACGTTATCCAAACGCTAAAATACTGGCCCACCCCGAATGTGAGGATGCTATTTTAGATACGGCTGATTACATAGGATCAACCACAGGCATATTAAAATATGCTACTAAAAGCGATGCTAAAGAGTTTATAGTGGCTACTGAGCCGGGTATTATGCACCAGATGCAGAAAGATAACCCTGATAAGGTGTTTATCCCCGCCCCACCGAATAATAATTGTGCCTGCAACGATTGCCCTCACATGAAAAGAAATACGCTGGAGAAGCTTTATTTGTGTCTTAAAAATGAACGTCCTGAAATTGACGTTCCGGCAGATATTATTGCCAAAGCGGTGGTGCCAATTGAAAGGATGCTGGAGATTTCGGCAAGATTGGGATTGTAAGCCGACCAGAGCCTAAAGGGGAATAAATTGGAGTAGAGACGCAATACTTTGTGTCTCTTTTTGTAGAAGCACCTTTTTTCTAAAAAAAATTTCCGCCTACGGCGATGTAACGGTGTCGCTTGGCCCCGCGATTTAGAACATCAACGGTATTATTAACGAGCGCTTTTTATAAAATTTTTTCCGGCCTCCGGCCGAATATCGTATGTGTCGCCAAGGGCCGCGATTTTTTAGTAATTTTGTCGATTAAGATTAAAGGATTTTTAGCTTGAGTACATCGATCATTGAGTGCTTAGAAATCCTTTAATCTTAATATAATCACACAAATCATAGTACATGTTTGACAATAAAGAGAAAACCGATATAGAGGCCCTGGGCGAGTTTGGCCTTATCCATCACCTGACAAAAAATATTGCGCTGGTACAAAAAAGCACCGTTAAAGGTGTGGGCGATGATGCCGCTGTACTTGATTTTGAAGGTAAACGTATGCTGGTATCTACCGATATGCTATTGGAGGGTATCCATTTTGATTTGGCTTACACTCCCCTTAAACACTTAGGCTACAAAGCGGTTCAGGTAAACCTGAGCGATATTTACGCCATGAATGGTACGGCTACGCAGGTTACTGTTGCTATTGGTATGTCAAGCAAATTCCCGATTGAGGCTGTTGAAGAAATTTACGAGGGCATTTACATTGCCTGCGAGAAATATGGTGTTGATTTAGTGGGTGGCGATACGTCAGCCTCAAAACAAGGACTGGTATTAAGTGTAACCTCTATTGGTTATGCCAATGCAGAGGATGTGGTTTACCGTGATGGTGCACAAGAGGGTGATCTGATCTGTGTATCAGGTGATTTGGGGGGTGCCTATGTTGGCTTGCAGTTGTTAGAGCGCGAGAAACAGATCTATCTGGAAAATCCACAGATCCAGCCTGATTTAGAGGGTAAAGATTACATTGTTGAGCGTCAGTTAAAACCCGAAGCGCGCAGGGATATTATAGGCCTGTTAAAAGAGATCGATATTAAACCTACGGCAATGATCGATGTATCTGACGGTTTAGCTTCAGAGATTATGCACATCTGTAAACAAAGCCAAAAAGGTTGCAGCATTTACGAAGAAAAGATCCCGCTTGACCCAATGACCTTTGAAACCGCCCGCGAATTTGGCCTTGACCCTACCGTTTGTGCCCTAAGCGGCGGCGAAGATTATGAGCTTTTATTCACCATTAAACAAGCCGATTACGAGAAAATAAAGTTTAAAATGGACATCACCATTATTGGTCATATCACCGAACCTGCTTCTGGTTGTAACCTCATTACTAAATCAGGCAATATTCATCCGCTGAAAGCACAGGGCTGGAACGCTTTTCCGAAGAAAGAAGACGAAGCGCCTAAGCAGGAAGAATAGTATTGATAAAAAAGAAAAATTTCCGGGGCCTTTGGCCCCTTTTTTTATTGTCGGTTTATTTATTGATATTGGGTTTGTCAAGTATAACCTTATCAACCATGAAAAAACTATATATCTTCTCTGTTTTATGCTCACTGTCTGTTGCTAGCCTGGCCCAGCAGACTCCAGTGTTAAAGCAAAAGTATTTACCAAAACATACTTATAGCATCAACAATAAAATGGCTATTTTAATGCAAGCAACCATGCATTCAGACTCGGTGGCTAAAGCTACCGGGGGCAGCGGCGATGAAAGCGTGGAAATGAAGTATCAGACAGAAAATAACACTGATCTTAAAACAGCTGAGGCATCGGCAGACAGAAGTATCCCGGTTGCCATGTCCAAAACAGTAGTAGTGTATCATGTGGCAATAAATAATCAGGAAGCACCACCCCAGCCAGACCTATTAGCCGGCAAAACCATTAATGGAACAATAGATGCAGCTGGAAATGTACATGCTGATACTACAAAAACCGGTACTGAAGTCAATAGCTTTATAAAGGGAATGGTAGAAGCATTGCCAACCTCGATAACCTTCCCCGATAGGCAATTAAAGGTTGGCGACACATTTACCAAAGAAGAGCCGGGCTATACCGTAGATTTAACTAACCAGGGCATAAAAAAAGATTTTCCGATGAATGTTATCTACAAACTTACTGACATTAAAGATGAGAAACTATCGTTTGAAACATCGAGCGTTTTTGTTATAAACCATGAAGCGAAATATCAAGGTCGTACCAT
>JAZKDS010000314.1:2769-8616 GCA_040387455.1 Bacteroidota bacterium | reverse complement strand
TATAAAGATCACCAAGGCTATTTTTACGATAGTCCATAAAAAATTACCAATTTCACTTGTTGGTCCGGGTGTTTGAACTTCATCCATGTTTTTACTTCTTTTTAGGCTTATTATACTTTTTATCGTATATTTTTGCTTTTTCGAAATTCCCCTCAATTTTATCAAGTTGCTTATAATATGTCGGACTTTCCTTCAAGTGATCGGCAGCAATACTTTTAGCCACTTCTTTAATAGATACGCCGGGTCTCATGTACTTTTTTATAGTAGCGGCATGCTCCATTTCAACTTTTGTACCTCTCTCTAATTCTCGTTTGTTCATAATCAGATAGATTAAATAGGTTTAACGACCATATTTTTATAATATTTAAGGGCTTCTACAACCATGGCAGGGCCAAGGTCAGAACCACCTATGCCTATGTTAACCACATCAGTAAACGGTCTGCCGGTATAGCCGGTTTTCTTTCCGCTTATTATTTCTTCGGTAAAGGTTTTTATTTTATTTTTTACGGCATATATTTCCGGCATTACATTTTCGCCATCTACAATAACCGTGGCGCTTTCGGGCGCTCTAAGTGCAGTATGCAATACAGCGCGGTCTTCGGTGCGGTTTATGGCTTCACCACTAAAATAGCTGTCTATAGCGCCTTTAAGGTCAACCTCTTTGGCAAGGTCCTGTAACAGGCTTATTGTTTTTTGGTCGATAATGTTTTTAGAGTAGTCTACTAAAAAGTCCTGCCATTTAATGTGGAATTTTTGTGCCCTTTCAGTATCAGCCGCAAACAGGTCCTGCATTTGGGTATACTGCATATCGGCAAAGTGGCCGCGAAGCGCTTCCCATGCTGCTGTGCCACTTGGGTTAGTATTTTGTAATGCCATTTTTCTTCAGTTTTGTTTGTTAATTATTGGGAGTTAAATTTTTTGTCTGAGATATCGTCAAGCTCTTTTTTAAGCGGAGCTATAAGCTGCTTAAAGGCAGGCAGGTCTTTAGATGCCATGGGCTCACTGCTGGGCAGGCTTTGCTTAAGGGCATCTACCTGTACACCATTCTTCCAGAAACGGTAGCATACGTGCGGGCCTGTAGCAAGGCCGGTACTGCCTACTAAACCTATGGTTTGCCCCTGGCTAATGTGCTGGCCGTTGCGCACCAGTATCTTGCTCATATGCAGGTATTGGGTGGTATAGGTGCCGTTGTGTTTTACTTTTACAAAGTTACCGTTGCCCGATGTGTACCCGGCCTGTATAACAGTGCCGTTTGCGGTGCTCATAATAGGAGTGCCGGTAGGGGCGGCATAATCAGTGCCGTTGTGGGCTTTCCAGCGCATTTGTACCGGGTGGAAACGCTTGGGCGAAAACCGCGATGTTATGTGGCTAAATTTAAGCGGCGCTTTTAAGAACATGCTTTTTAGCACCTTGCCGTCTTCGTCAAAATAATCTGCTTTTTTGCTGTTAGGGTTTTGCTTAAACGGGAAAGCGTATATTTTTTTGCCTTTGTATTCAAAATAAGATGCTTCAATCTGGTCTACACCCGCATAGGTGGTGCCATCTATATATTTTTCGCGTACGGTAACGGCAAATTTATCGCCTTTCTGAATTTTAAAGAAGTCAATACTCCAGGCATAAATATCGGCCAGTTCCTGCACCATAGCGGGGCTTGCGCCGGCCTTGCCAAGGGTTTCGGCAAGCGAACCCTCAATTTCGGCCACAATGGTACGGCGTTTTATGGTAATAGGTTTAACGGTTTTGGTAACTTTTGCAATACTGTCTCTAAGATCTACCGTATAGTAGCTTAGGTTGTCAGCTTCATATACAAACACTTTAAGCCCATTAGGGGCTTTTTTATCCTGTAATAGGGTATAAGGCTTGCCCACGCGAATGTTGCGCAGGTCAAACGTGTCTTTTATGCTCTCGGTAATATTATGAATGGCTGCTGCATCATAGCCCTGGTCGCCCAATATTTTGCCAAAGGTATCGCCGTTTTTAATGGTGTCGTTTACTACCTTAAAATCGTTCATAACAAAACCATAACGCTTTTCAACAGGCGCTTTTGGTACTATGGCGGCTTTTTGTGTTTTATTTTCTTTAGGCTCTTTATTGCAGGCGGTTAGGGAGAGAAGTATAAATAATATGAATGCAGTGTATCTCAAAGTGTGTGTTTTATTCGGTTATACATTTTCGCCCCAGTTGCGCAATTCTTCTTCGCTCCAAAGTTCGGGGAAAAATATCCTTCTCTGGTACTTAGGGTGCATGTATTTTTTCCAGTCGCTGCCACCAGTTGCCTCCTGCGGTCCGCTGGCACTTTCAATATATTTTTTGGCGGTATTAAGGTGCTGCATAACCCAGGTAACGTTTACCGTATAATCATAATGGCGCATGGCTTCTACCAAGCCTTCGTTTGCCTGTGCTTCTACCGGAAGCTCTGTAAATTTTTGCCAAATGTTGCAGGTATTATACTCTTCCATATAACGCAAAAACTCCCCTTTGTATTTGCGTTCAAATTCGGCAAGTAAATAGCTTTTTTCGCCGGTACGGTAGTCTTTTCCGGCGGCTTGCCAGTACAGGTGCTCCAGTGCGTGCTCATAAGGCGTATTACGGTCTATGGTGGCGCGGTAGCGGTAATCTATAAGATTGATAAGGTCAGTACTTGCAAACTCAATAAGCCTGTACTGCGCGCTCTGAAAGCCACTGGCGGGCGTTAATGTATTGCGGAATTTCATGTACTGGTCTATAGACATGCCATCGCCCATAATATCAAACGATGTGGTAAGCATATCAAAATAGCGGCTTATGCGCCTTAGCTTTTCTGTAAAATAATCGGTAGTGGGGCTCTCTGTATGGCACAGCTGGTCTAACTCCCACAATATCATTTTAAAAATCAGCTCGTTAATCTGGTGGTACATAATAAACACCATCTCATCGGGCAGTGTGGTGCGCTGTATCTGCAGGTTAAGCAGGGCATCGGTATTAATATAATCCCAATAGGTAATGGGCTTAGACCATAGCAGGCCCTCAAGGTGTGTTTCGGTCTTTTGGTTTATGGCACTGAATTTTTGTTCAAGCGCCTCAAGCTTTTCAGCTATTGGGGATGTAATATCCATTTAGTTTTTTTATTTTTTTACTTTAAAAGGATGCGCAAGGCCCTTGTATTCTTCAAGGTCGGCTTTAAGAGACCCTACTGCAAGGCTTGCTTTTATCCTTAATGGTATTCTGTTGTCGTCGTCTGATATCCATACGGTTAAACTTTCTTCTTCTTTAAACACACGGCCAGACTGTACTAACGGGCGAAACATTAGTGTAGAAACGGTGCCAAACTCTGTCTTAAGGTCTTCTTTGCCTAAATATTTAAGCTTAAACTTTGTAACCTCGTCATCAAAAAACATGTCTATTGTTATAGACTCGCCTACTTTCATCTTGCCTATCTGCGGGTTGTTCCTCAGGTAATAAAAGGTAGACACAATATCCTGAACATTCTCTGTAACCGAAATGGTTTTTTGAGTTTTGTTCTTATAGTCTTTTACTAAAACCGTGTTTTTAGCCTGGTCAAAAAAGCCTTCCTGGTTTTTAGTATATCCGCCTTCATTTATCTTTCGGATAAACTGATAGGGCTTGCCGGTTTCTTTATCAAAATAGCTTTCATAAACGTCTTCTACTTTAAAAAAGAATTTTGTCATGCCTGTGGTAACACCTCTGCCTACCACATGAAATACTTTTTTATTCTTTATCACGGCATCTTTAAGTTCCAGTGTAGCATAGCCGGCGTTTACAATACCATAGTGAATCCTGAATTTAAAATATTCGCCCGTCTTAAACGCATCCTGCGAAAAAGCATCGCCAAACGCAAAAAACATGATAACTGCAAGTAACTTTCTCATAGTAATTTCTTTCTTTTTTTGGTGTATGGTAACACTAAGGCAATTTCTGTTCCAAAAATACTAAAACAAAAAAACCCAGTCAAATGAATGACCGGGTTTTTATGCTATTAACCAACCAAAAAACTATAAATTTTGAAAAAATTTACCTACCAAACCAAAAGGGTTATGAAACCTTTTGGTTTTGCGAGTGCAAAGGTACTGTTTTGTTGAATATTTGTTTGTAAAAAATCAACTTTAACACATATTTTTCAAAAAACACATTACAATAGTGGCTGGTATTGAATTATCAATAATAAATGAGCTATTTTACAATGTACCCCTTAAAGCCTGTTCGCGCTCAATGCTCTCAAACAGAGCCTTAAAATTGCCTGCACCAAAGCCGCGGGCACCCATACGCTGTATTATTTCATAAAAAAGTGTTGGCCTGTCTTCTACCGGTTTAGTAAAAATTTGTAGCAGGTAACCTTCTTCATCGGCATCTACCATAATGGCCAGTTTTTGTATTTCTTTAATATCTTCCTTAAAAGCATCTCTGTGCGCGCCTAGTCGCTCTGGCACTGCATCATAATAAGATTGTGGTGGGGCAGAAAGAAATTCTACACCACGGCTCTTAAGGTCGCTTACGGTTTTAACAATATCATCTGTAGCAATGGCAATATGCTGCACGCCCGGGCCACCATAAAAATCAAGATATTCTTCAATCTGCGATTTTTTCATGCCTTCAGCCGGCTCATTTATAGGGAATTTAATCCTGCCGTTGCCATTACTCATTACTTTACTCATTAAGGCACTGTACTCAGTATTGATTTGCTTATCATCAAAGCTCAGGAAGTTTACAAAGCCCATAACGTCTTCATACCATTTAACCCAGGTATTCATTTCGTTCCAGCCCACGTTGCCCACCATGTGGTCTACATATTTAAGGCCGGTAGGGGCAGGGTTGTAGTCGCTTTTCCATTCGCGGTATCCGGGTAAAAACGTACCGTTGTAGTTTTTGCGCTCTACAAACATGTGCACAGTTTCGCCATAGGTATAAATACCGGCACGCACTACTTCGCCAAACTCATCGGTTTCAACCGTTGGCTCCATAAATACCCTTGCGCCACGTTTAGTAGTTTCTTCAAACGATTTGCGTGCATCTTCTACCCAAAGGGCTACAACTTTAACGCCATCGCCATGTTTTACAAGGTGGTCGTTAAGTGGCGAGTCAGCAGTTAACGGAGTGGTAAATACAAAGCGTATCTTATCTTGCTTAAGCACATAGCTTGCCCTGTCTCTAAGGCCGGTTTCCAGGCCGGCATAAGCTACGCTTTGAAAACCGAAAGCTGTTTTATAATAATGGGCAGCCTGTTTTGCATTGCCTACAATAAATTCTACATAGTCTGTTCCCATTAGGGGAAGGAAATCCTGTGCGCCTTCAAATATTTTTTCAAGGCCGTATTCTACACTTTTAATTTCGTTGCTCATTATGTTATGTTGTTGTTTCTCTGCCGCAGCAGAGATAGTTTTTGTTTTATTTATTTGATGCGTTCTTTTATACTAAAATAAAAGAACCTTATTCTACCCAGCTTTTGTAATACTGGCCGTCATCTATACCCATAGCGGCTTCGGTTACCATAAGCGGGCGGAAGGTGTCTACCATTACCGCAAGCTCTTCGGTTATTGTTTTGCCTATGCTGCGCTCCATAGCACCGGGTGCAGGCCCATGAGGTATGCCCTTAGGGTGCAGTGTTATGTGGCCCTGCTCTATGTTGTTGCGGCTCATAAAGTCGCCATCAACATAATACAGTACTTCGTCGCTATCAATATTGCTGTGGTTATAAGGTGCAGGTATTGCCTTAGGGTGGTAGTCATACAGCCTTGGGCAGAAGGAACACACTACAAACGTAGCTGTTTCAAACGTTTGGTGTACCGGTGGCGGCTGGTGCACGCGCCCGGTTATAGGCTCAAAGTTATGAATGCTAAACGCATAAGGGAA
>JAZKDS010000314.1:2076-2759 GCA_040387455.1 Bacteroidota bacterium | reverse complement strand
CAATTACATCAAATGGGTGTGTGGCATACACCACCTCGTGCATCATGCCTTCTTTTTTGATCTTAACTAAAAAGTCGCCTTTTTCGTCGTGTGTTTCAATCTCGGTAGGCAGCTTAAAGTCGCGTTCGCAAAACGGCGAATGCTCTAAGTGCTGGCCGCTTTGGTTTTTATAACGCTTAGGTGTGTAAATAGGCGCTATAGACTCTACATAAAACAAGCGGTTATCGGTAGTGTCAAAATCTATCTGGTATATCATGCCGCGCGGAATGATAAGGTAATCGCCATACTCAAATGGTATGTTGCCCATAAGGGTGCGCAATGTGCCAGTACCTTTATGGATAAAGATCATCTCATCGGCATCGGCATTTTTATAAAAATAGCTGCGCAACGACTCCTGTGGGGCGGCAAGGCCAATGATGCAGTCGCGGTTAACCAGCATGGCTTTGCGGCTTTCTAAAAAGTCAGCCTTTGGCTTTAGCTCAAAACCTTTAAGCAACAGCGATTTTATATTTTTATCAATGGCAATTTTAGGCTCAACAGAATAAGATTTGATAATTTCTTTAACCTGCGTGGGCCTGTGCACGTGGTACAACAGCGACGAATGGCCGTGAAAACCTTCTGTGCCAAAAAGCTGCTCGTAATACAGCCCGCCGTCTGGCTTTTCAAACTGTGTGTGGCGCTTT
>JAZKDS010000314.1:0-2066 GCA_040387455.1 Bacteroidota bacterium | reverse complement strand
TTACCGAGTTTATGGTAAATAGGCATGTTTAAATGGAATTAAATTTAACGAATAAACGAATAATTGAAGCATAAAATGCCCACTCATTCCGGATTTCTCTTGATGAGGAATTTTAAATGTCCTAATACACCTATCCATGGCTTGTTCATATCACAAATATCGGAAAAATTTAATTTTAACCCTGATTTTTTGCATAAAAATGAATTAATCTTAAAAATTACTTTTTAATCGGGAGTGTAATAGCGTTAGGGATAGGTGAGAGGTCAATTCCTTGTCGGTTAAGGTATTTGTTAAGTTTTTTATTCTGTAAAATGCTGTTTTTCAATATTTTTGACGCTAAATATGTAGCAAAGTGATAGTTTTGTGTATCAAAACATAAGTAGTTTTGCGGGCTTTAACACTATCTTTGTAAGATAATCTGATTTTCAGAAAGATACTTTTGTAGTGGTAAAGCTTTCAAACTTATATCGTGTATATAAACCTGAAACCTTATGTTACAATTCTTATTTTTTTGCGGGTCTTAAAATCTCATATATGATTTTAAACAGCAAAACCTTACTACCTAAAACTATATACCTGGCCGACGACGATGAAGATGACTGCACTTTTTTTGCAGAAGCCCTAAACGAAATACATGCCGAAGCTGCCTTTACCATATGTAGAAATGGCGAAGAATTAATGAATCTGCTGGATAAACAGCAACAACCGCAACCGGATATTATTTTTCTGGACCTTAATATGCCGCTAAAAAATGGTTATGAGTGCCTTAAGGAAATACGCAATAATACAGCTTTTAAAAATGCACCGGTAGTAATTTTTACCACCAGCGGTCTTGAAGAAGATATAAACATAGTATATGGGCTGGGGGCTACACATTTTGCAACCAAACCTACCAGTTTTGATAAGCTTAAAGCGCTTATTTTTAAAGTCATCAATATGCCTTGGCAACAAGGGCTTATGCAGCCTGAACGAGAAAAATTTGTGCTGTCAATATAAACTAAAACCAAAACCCTACACTAAACCAGGTATAGTGCTTGCCGGTTTCGGGGCTCCAGCTGTGTTTTAACTCCAGGGGGCCAATAATGGTTTCCATACCATAGCCAAACGCATAACCGCTGTAGGCAGGTATAGAAAACATCTCACCTTCTTTATACAGGTTATAACCCACATTTGCATAATTTGCACTAAAATTTATGTGGTTTTTACGCAAAAATTCATAGTCTATAGTAGCGAGGCCCTTCATGTAACTATTGCCTGAAATACTCAAAAAATCATATCCGTAAAAATGTGTAAAGCTGTTAAGGGTGTGGTAGCCATAACCACCCAGTATAAAATCAAAAGTAGGTACTGTGTTTTCGCCCAGCGCAAAGCCGGTTTCGGCTTCTATTTTTATGGTAAGCCCGCGCGCCAGCTTTTTTGCCGTACCCAGCTGGCCTTTAATTAGTGTGAAATTTTCAAATTCATTGGTGTAATCTGATGAAAACAGGAATGTTTTAGCTTCGCCTGAAAAGAAATAACCTTCGGAAGGAAAAAATTTATCGTCATAAGAGTCAAACTTAAGGTAGCCGTATGCCGATACATAATTACTGTCGTCAAACTTAGGGTCTATGCCCGGAATGGTTTCGCTCTTAATTTTTATATGTTTGTATTCTGCACCGCCGCCCAGTAAAAACCGTTGTGCAAAAATAGTTTGTATGTAGGCTTGGGTGGTAAAATCGCTATAATCTACGTTAACCGATTGCAGTCCCAGTATTTCGCTAAGCTCGCCCACGGCATAATCTGCCGAAATATTACGGTTAAAACTATAAAAATAGCTTTTAAGTCCGTAGCTTACATGAAAGCCATTATCTATATAGTAATCAAAATTATACCTGAAATTATCGCCTAAAATAATATCCAGTGAGGCCACGTCATTACGCCAAAGAAGGTTTTTCTGGGTAAGGTTTACCAGTACTGCGCTTTTGTAAAGCCCATCATAATGCAAGCCAAATTTTAGGTAGCGGTTTATGGGGTTTTCTTTAAGGTTTAGTACAAGCACCTCGCCCTGCTGGCCCAGGGTCCGGCCG
>JAZKDS010000313.1:926-2954 GCA_040387455.1 Bacteroidota bacterium | reverse complement strand
CAATTTAGAGCTTAAAACAAAGCAATTGTCTCAGCACCATGCCCAGGGTCAGCACACTACTACTTTTGCCGAAATGTTTGACCTTGATTTCGGAGCAAAAATAATAGATACTCCCGGCATACGTGGTTTTGGCGTGGTAGATATGGAAAAAGACGAATTAGGTGATTATTTCCCGGAGTTTTTTGCCCTTAAAGACCAGTGCAAGTTTAACAATTGCTTGCATAAAGAAGAACCACACTGTGCTGTTAAAGATGCACTTGAAAGAGATGAAATAGCCTGGAGCCGCTACAAGAGCTATACACAAATGCTGGAAGGTGAAGACGAACATTACCGTTCTGATATTTATAACGACGGTAAAAATCCTGATTCAGAAGAATAATGAGGGCCGTATTGCAAAGGGTTAGCAGTGCTTCGGTAACCATTGAAGAACAAAAAGTAGCCGATATCCAATCGGGCTTACTTATATTGTTAGGTATAGAAGATGCCGATACGCAAGAAGATATTGATTGGCTTGTGGCCAAAGTAATAAAGCTGCGCATTTTTGGCGATGCCGATGGCGTAATGAATCTTTCTGTGCAGGATATTGATGGCGATATTGTTGTGGTAAGCCAGTTTACGCTGCATGCACTTACAAAAAAAGGCAACAGACCTTCATATATCAGGGCAGCACGGCCAGAAGTTGCCATACCCTTATATGAAGATTTTGTAAAGAAACTTGAAGCCGAATTTGGCAAACCTATACAAACAGGACGCTTTGGCGCCGATATGAAAGTGGCCCTGTTTAACGATGGCCCGGTAACTATTTTAATAGATACTAAAAACAGGGAATAATATTTTGATATTTGCCAAAAACGACTATTTTTGAGCAAAATAAAATTAACATGTCGTTAAGATTTCTCCTCACCTTAATACTGCTGAATTGCCTTACAATTTCGGCGCAGGATAGCTACAATGCTTACAGTATATCTAAAGAACTTACCGAAAATGCCAATGCTGTTATCAGGCTCGAAAAGATTGAAATAGCTATTAAAAAGCGCGATGCCATGACGGTAAAAACCTATCGTGCGGTAACCATACTAAACGAGAAAGGTTTAAAGTTTATGGAGGCCGGCGAATCGTTTAGCAAAACGCAGTCTATAAATGCAATAGAGGCATTAATTTATAATGCTAACGGCGAACAGGTAAAAAAAATCAAAAAAAAAGATTTTAAAGAACACTCACTTTCAGAAGGCACTACCATCACAGATGATAAGGTTTTAACGCTGGATTATACCCCAGTGCAGTACCCCTTTACGCTGGTGTATACATCAGAGATAGAAACAAGCAATACTGCCTTTTTGCACCAGTGGTCGCCGCTGGAAGATACATTTTTGAGCACAGTTAAGTCAGAAATTAGCATTACATGCCTACCAGAACTGGGCTTTAAATACAAAGATTACAACTTTAACGAAATTACCTTAAATAAGCAGCAAGTGGGTAATGCTTTAACGCTTAGTGCCGAAAATATTCCGGCCATGCGCAGGGAAGACTATTCACCATCATTATATAAAATAAAGCCTTATGTGCTTTTTGGCCTTGAAAAATTTCACCTCGAGGGTGTAGATGGCGAGGCGTCAAGCTGGCAGGCGTTAGGTTTATGGATGTACACCAACCTTATTACCGGTACAGATGAAATTCCGGCAGAAACACAAAGCAAGATAAAAGCACTTGTAGGTAATGAAACAGACCCGCTTAAAAAAGCTAAAATAGTATATAAGTATGTGCAGGGCAAAACCAGGTACATAAGCATACAGCTGGGTATAGGCGGATGGAGGCCCATGCTTGCAAAAGATGTAGATCGTTTGGGCTATGGCGATTGTAAGGCGCTTAGTAATTATGTAAGGGCATTGCTTAAGGTTGTAGGTGTAGATTCTTATTATGCCGTGGTTTATGCCGGCAGCAGCCGCCGCAGCCTTAGCCAGGATTTTGTTAGTATGCAGGGCAACCATGCCATATTAGCTATTCCTCATAATGGCAGCTATGTATGGC
>JAZKDS010000313.1:0-916 GCA_040387455.1 Bacteroidota bacterium | reverse complement strand
ACCCTCAACAGCAAATCGAAAGTGGAAATTGTTTTGTCGGCATTGAGACAGCGCGCATTGCCACGTGTGCGACTCTCTCCTTTTGTGCTCTCCCTCTTTAGTCCATCAAAAGGCAGCCTCGGCCAGGTAGCGCCTTTTGGTTTTCAGGGCGATTTTACCGATAACCGTATGGTGCTGCTTGTAAAGCCCGAAGGTGGCGAAATGGTACGCACGCATGTGTATGACCCTAAAGGCAACAGCCAGAGCAGCACAGGCACTTACAGCATTGCCGAAAGCGGCGCTATTAATGGCGAGGTACACATTGCATCGCGCGGGTTGCAGTATGATAACCGCTATTATTATGAAACCAAATCGCCCGATGAGCTTGATAAATGGTATAAAAGCCGCTTTAGCAACATTAACAACCTTAAGCTTTCTAAAAAAGCTGTTGTTAACGACTCGGATAACCAGCAGTTTAATGAAGATGTGTTTTTAGAAGCCGAAAGCTATTGTAATAAAAGCGGTGGCAGGATAATGTTTGCCATAAATGCATTTAACCAAACAGGCAATGTACCGCAACGCTACCGTAACCGCAAAATGCCTTTTGAAATTTCTATGGGCTTTTATGATGTAGATGAGATAACCATAAACCTACCGGCGGGTTTTAGTATTGAGGCTAAGCCTGAAAACATGACCATTGCCGATAAATTTGGCGAATATAAAACCGAATATGAAATAATAAGCCCAACTCAAATGCGCTATAAACGCTCTTTGTTATTAAATGATGGGTCTTATGCCAGTAGCGAATATGAAAACTACAGGCTGTTTATGGAAAAGGTATCACGCAATGATGCGGCTAAAGTTGTACTTGTAAAAAATTAGCAATGCTTAAAAATATATTTTTGGTAATAGCTTTTGCAACAGCTTTGCTATGTAA
>JAZKDS010000312.1:0-2757 GCA_040387455.1 Bacteroidota bacterium | reverse complement strand
GGTCGGCACCGGCCCTAACTGATTTTTCTATAAAAATGTCGGTTTTTTCAAACCCCGGCGATGTGTCTTTTATCCAGAAACGGAATATGGTTAAAAACTGTACCCATGCTGCTTCTCGCAGGGCTTTTTCCTGCAGTTTATCGGCCCTTTCGTTAGGTATATTGATGGGCTTATCCAGCGCCTGCTGTGCAAAATCAGTAAACAGCGTGCGTAGTTCTTTGAGTTTTACCAGCGTGCGCACATTAAAACCGTTGCCTATGCTGTAAAGCACAAAGCTGCGATTAGCTGTGGCCATTTCAAAAAAGGTAAAGTAAAATGCCGATAGCTTGTCTACTCCGCTAAACTCAGCATAACTGGGCGATTGCTGCAATGTGTACAGCGAGTGGTTAAACATCTCGGCAAAATAAAAACGCTCCAGCGCCTCAAACG
This sequence comes from Bacteroidota bacterium, assembly GCA_040387455.1. Taxonomy (GTDB): domain Bacteria; phylum Bacteroidota; class Bacteroidia; order Flavobacteriales; family Flavobacteriaceae; genus Flavobacterium. Next base: position 2,328 of record JAZKDS010000312.1, on the reverse strand, counting down.
AAGTAAAGAACTGGTAAAAATCGGCTTCTTCAAAACCATTTTCAACAGCAAATTTATATACTGTAGCAGGCGGCGTGCCGTGCATAAGGCAGTGGTGCGAATATTTTTCTATAATTTCGTCTTTAGTAAGCTTAACGGGAGGAACTATTTTTTTTGCAGACATAACAGAAGATTTAAATTAATGATTGAAGATGTAAGATGTTTCAAAGTGTTCTGAAACTTTAGTATAACAAATGTAGTAACCAAACAAATATCAAGATACTGGCTGCGTGTTAATTATCGTTCAAAAAAAATGAAAGCAACTACATAGTTTTGTAAGGTATTTTTTATATTTGAACAATCAATTACCACCTTAAGGCACAAGGCTCAAAAGGAAGTAGTATTCACAAATCATTTTCGCTATGTTTACACTAGACCAAATTAAAGGCACCCACGCTAAAGTAAAGTCAGGGGCCGATTTTCCGCAGTATGTGCAGGATGTAAAGGCGCTTGGCATGATAAGCTATACCCAGTTTGTATCCGATGGGCATACTGTATATAACGGAAATGAACAGGAGCTTGTTGCGCCTGCTAAATATGAAGTTTTAGAGGTAGCCTCAACCGGCAATGCCCCAAAGCTGGCCGCCGACTTAAAAGCGCACCAGGCCGGGCAAACAGATTACCCCACTTTTTGCCGTGATGCCGCCGCCGCCGGTGTTGAACAGTGGACGGTAGATGTACTGCGTCTAACCTGTACCTATTATGATAAAGCAGGCAATAGTATGCTTAGTGAGGCAATTCCGGAAAAATAGCAGGGAACTGATACTAAATCAACTACTTTTATAGTTATAAAGTAAACCTTACCACCTCACTATATGACCCGATACATCCTCCTTTTATTTGCATGCCTTATGAGCTGCGCGCAGGTTTCATCTAAAGATGAATTGCTGGCCACTGCACAAACCCCCGAAAAAGATTATGCTGCTCAGCACACAGAGGCTTTGGCCTATTGCAAAGAAAAAAAGTTTAACAAGGACTATTATTTTTTGCTGGATATGAGTGTGCACAGCGGCAAAAACCGTTTTTATGTATATGATTTTAAAACGGGCAAAATAATAGATCAAAACCTGGTTACCCATGGCAGTTGCGATATTCCTAAAAATTATTCAGATAAATGGGATAAGGCCCGGTACAGCAATAAAGATGGCAGCCATTGCACATCGTTAGGTAAATATAAAATAGGCAAGCGCGACTACAGCTCCTGGGGCATTAATGTAAAATACTGGCTGCATGGCCTTGATACTTGCAACAGTAATGCTGTAAGCAGGGTAGTGGTGCTGCACTCCTGGGATGCAGTTGCAGATGCCGAGGTATACCCAAATGTAAGCCCGCTAAGCTGGGGATGCCCGGCCGTATCAGATAACTTCATGAAAAAGCTTGATACTAAATTACAGGCGACTAAAAAGCCGGTATTGTTGTGGATTGTTGAGTAAGGAAGCTGCAAAGAGGCAAAGAGGCAAAGTAACAAAGAAGCAAAGTTTTTAAGTATGTTCTAAAACTTTGCCTCTCTGCCTCTCCGTTACTTTGCTTCTCCAATCTGCTCCGCTTCTTCGGTCAGGTCGCTTAGGTGAATGCGCAATGCATAAACAGATATGCTTATTTCCCAAAATGATATGGCCAGTGATGTAAGCATTAATAACAGGCTGAATCCAAAAATATAGGCGCCCCAGTCGGTTACACTAAAAAATAGCAGCATCATAGCAAATACCGAAAAAAACAGACTTAATACCCCACACATTTGCATGTACTTAATTAACGACAGCCTTTTGTTTAGGTTATTAATTTCCAGCAAAATGTTTTTAGTGCGATTTTGCTCATAATTTACTTTAAGGCTTCGCACAATTTGCGCCACGGTTAAAAAACGGTTGGTGTAAGCCAGTAAAATTAGCGATGTAGCCGAAAAAAGTAGGGCAGGGGTTTCTATTGGGAGATTCATTTTTTTTTTTGATTACAGATTGCCCTAAATTACAAAAGTTAGGAATACGGGTGTAGAAATATTAAAACGGGGTTAATTAGCAAAATGCTAACAGCTGTTTAATTTGTAATGGGCTAATTTTAAGTTTATAACAAGCTAAAAAAACTATTATGGACTCGATCAATCAGCAACAACCCGAAGATAATTTTAAAAACCTTGTGGGCCAGGAAGCGCTGGACAAGATTAAAGACCTTGCTAAAAAATCTGGTGGGAGCTTTTTTTGTACTAAAATAAGAAGTGGCGAAGCCTTTAACACCCGACCTATGGCCGCAGAACATATTGATGATGCAGGCAACTTTTGGTTTTTGAGCGCT
>JAZKDS010000311.1:0-10671 GCA_040387455.1 Bacteroidota bacterium | reverse complement strand
CTATTTGTTTATCTACATTAAGCAGTTTCCAGATGGTGTTTTTTTCTAAATGGTCGGGGCATGCCGGGTATCCAGGTGCCGGGCGTATGCCTTTATATTGCTCTTTAATCAGGTCGGCGTTAGACAATACCTCATCAGATGCATAGCCCCAAATGTGCTTACGTACTTTTTCGTGCAGGTATTCAGCAAAGGCCTCCGCAAAACGATCGCCCAGGGCCTTAACCATTATCGAATTATAATCGTCAAGGTTCTTTTCATACTCAGCAGCTTTTTCATCTACACCAAAACCGGTGGTAACACAAAACGCCCCCATGTAATCGGTTTTACCGCTGTCTTTAGGTGCCACAAAATCAGAAAGGGCAATATTAGGTGCGCCTTTGGTTTTTTGCGATTGCTGACGCAGTGTCAAAAAATTAACCAGTGCATTGCCCGCTTCATCCCTTAGCTCAATATCATCATCGTTAATAGTATTTGCCGGGAATATCCCGAAGATGCCTTTAGCCTCCAGCCATTTTTCTTCTACAATTTGCTTTAGCATGGCCTGGGCATCGGCAAAAAGTACCTGTGCCTGCTCGCCTACTACTTCATCCGTAAGTATGGCCGGATACTTGCCGTGCAAATCCCACGTTTGGAAAAACGGTGTCCAGTCGATGTAATCTACCAGTTCGTTCAATGCCGGGTATACGGTTTGTATGCCGATGCTGTTAGGTTTAAAAGGCTCAAAGGCTTCCCAATCTAACTTTAACTTATTACGGCGGGCATCTTCAATGCTCAGGAAGTCTTTATCGCGGCTGCGGTTCAGGTAACCCTCCCTAAGGGTATCATATTCATCGCGCAGGCTTTTGGCATAATCAACCTTAACGTTATCATTAAGAAGGTTGTTTGCTACGGTAACGGCACGGCTGGCATCATTAACATGCACTACGGTTTCGCGGTACTGCGGTGCAATCTTAACAGCCGTATGCGCGCGGCTGGTAGTGGCTCCACCTATCATAATTGGTATACTTATATTAAGCTTATCCATCTCTTTAGCCAGGTATACCATTTCATCCAGCGAAGGTGTTATAAGCCCGCTAAGGCCAATGATATCCACCTGCTCGCGTACTGCGGTTTCTATAATTCTTTCAGGAGGAACCATTACCCCCATGTCTATAATTTCGAAGTTGTTACAGCCCAAAACTACGGCTACTATATTTTTACCAATGTCGTGCACATCGCCTTTTACGGTAGCCATGAGCACCTTACCGGCGCTTGATGATTTACCGTCTTTTCCGGCCTCGATAAACGGCAATAAATATGCCACGGCTTTCTTCATTACCCTGGCCGACTTAACCACCTGGGGCAGGAACATCTTGCCACTACCAAAAAGGTCGCCCACCACATTCATACCCGTCATTAGGTTGATTTCTATAACCTGTATGGGCTTTTCGGCAAGCTGGCGTGCTTCTTCTACATCTATCTCTATAAACTCGTCTACACCTTTTACAAGGGCATGCGTAAGCCTTTCCTGCACGGGTAGCGAACGCCATTCCTGTACCTGTTTTTCGTTGATTTTTACATCGCCCCTAAAGTTTTCGGCCAATGTTAAAAGGCGCTCTGTTGCATCATCACGACGGTCGAGCAATACATCCTCTACATGTTCTAACAGCTCTTTGTCAATGCTGTCGTACACCTCAATCATTTCGGGGTTTACAATACCCATATCCATACCGTGCTGAATGGCATGGTATAAAAATGCCGAATGCATGGCCTCGCGCACTTTATCATTACCCCTGAATGAGAACGACACATTACTTACCCCGCCGCTCACATGGGCATAAGGCAGGTTGGTACGAATCCATTTTGTGGCGGCAAAAAAGTCGAGCGCATTTTTGCGATGCTCTTCCATACCGGTTGCCACCGGAAAGATATTCGGGTCAAAAATGATATCCTCAGGCGGAAAGCCCACCTTATCTACCAGTACATCATAGCTGCGTTTACAAATATCAATACGCCTTTGGTAAGTATCTGCCTGGCCAGCTTCGTCAAAAGCCATGACGATAACCGCAGCACCATAGCGCTTTACTTTTTTAGCGTGGTGAATAAAATTCTCCTCGCCCTCTTTAAGGCTGATGGAGTTTACCACACTTTTGCCCTGCGCTACTTTTAAACCGGCCTCGATAATTTCCCACTTAGAGCTGTCAATCATTAACGGCACGCGGGCAATATCCGGCTCAGAGGCAATAAGGTTAAGGAACGTGGTCATGGCATGCACGCCATCCAGCATACCTTCATCCATATTGATGTCGATAATCTGGGCACCACCTTCTACTTGTAAACGGGCAACATCAAGGGCTTCCTCGTATTTTTCTTCCTTAATTAAACGAAGAAATTTACGCGATCCCGTTACGTTAGTACGTTCACCTACATTAATAAAATTACTTTCGGGAGTAACAATAAGGGGTTCTAACCCGGAAAGTTTTAAATATCTCTCTTCTGCCATTATACGGTTGCCTCAATTTTACGGGGCTGATATTGCGAAGCAACATCAGCTATAAGTTTTATATGCTCTGGTGTGGTGCCACAGCAGCCACCTATTATATTAATAAGGTTGTCATCAAGGTATTCTTTGATAAGCACCTGCATTTCTTCGGGAGTTTGGTCGTACTGGCCAAATGCGTTGGGCAACCCTGCATTAGGGTGCGCCGAAACACTAAACTGTGTATTGTGTGCCAATCTTTTTAGGTAGGGCTTCAGCTGGTCTGCACCTAGGGCACAGTTAAAGCCCACGCTCAGTAGCGGAATGTGCGATATGGAAATCAGGAACGCTTCTACCGTTTGGCCACTTAGTGTGCGCCCCGAAGCATCGGTAATGGTACCACTCACCATGATAGGGATGTCAAGGTTCAGTTCTTCCTTAACCTCTTCAATGGCATATAGCGCGGCTTTGGCGTTAAGCGTATCAAATATGGTTTCTACCAAAAGTATATCTGAGCCACCTGCAATAAGGGCTTTTACCTGCTCTTTGTAAGCAATAAGTAAATCATCAAAGGTAACGGCACGATAACCTGGATCGTTTACATCGGGGCTCATGCTGGCGGTACGGTTGGTTGGCCCTATAGAACCAGCCACAAAACGGGGCTTATCGGGGTTGGCGGCGGTAAATTCATCGGCTACCTCGCGAGCAAGGCGCGCCGACTCATAATTTAATTCATACACCAGGTCTTCCAGGTGATAATCGGCCATGCCTATTGTAGTTCCTGAGAAGGTATTGGTCTCCACAATATCGGCGCCGGCCGCAAAATACTGGCGGTGCACGTCTTTAATGGCTTCGGGCTGGGTTAATGTAAGTAAATCATTATTGCCCTTAAGCGGGTGCTGAAAGGCTGCGAAACGCTCGCCGCGAAAGTCTTCTTCGGTAAAATTATAGCGTTGCAGCATGGTGCCCATAGCTCCGTCGAGCACGAGTATGCGGTTTGCAATGGCGTTGTGTATATCTGACATAGGTTTTAGTTCAAATGTTTGAATGTTGAAAGTTTGAATGTTGCCGTTAGCAGCGTTCAGCCTTCATCTAAAAAAATTATGTCATCAGTTTGGGGAGGGGAAATTCCTTTTGTGTTATCTATCTGCGCCTGCGCGAAGTAGAATTTAGCACCTTCTTTAAAAGTTTAAAGGGTTGCTAAGGCTTCATTGGGTCTAATCCCTCTGCCTTTCGTGATAACGTAACAATGTGTATAAGAACAGCGCAAAAGTAATACATAGAATTGTAGAATGCAAGTAATTGTTTTATTAGTAAAATAATACTTTTACAACTATAACTTAAATTCTTTGACATGAATAAAGATGAATATCAATTTAACGGATTTACCTACAGTATTGATTATGAAAAAGATAAAGGTGTAAACATTTTTAATAATAAAAAAAGGCCTGAATATTTATTTAAGTTTTATTCTTTATCCAAATTTAGTGTTGATGCTTTTACAAATAACTATCTTTATGCTTCTCATCCTTTTGAATTAAATGACACTTTAGATAGTAGTAAATTTCTTTTAATAGCTAATGAAAAACTAGAATTTGAATTATACGAAAAACTAATTGGGGATGCACTTTCTAAAGAAGAGTTAGAAGCATTATATCTTAAAGATACAGATGGCAAGAGATCTCTTTGTAAAGAATATATCGAAATGCATTATGATATTTCTACAAACCTTTTTGGGGTAATTTCAATGACAGCTAAAGAAAATAATATACTCATGTGGCCTCATTACACCCAGGAAAAAGGATTTCAAGTTAAATTCAAAACTGAAGTTTTAGAAAACAGCATAAAAAATAAACTTAAGGGCAATGAAGAATATTTAGGCGCACATCCGATTAATTATTGCAATAGGCTTTGCCCTATCAATGTCAGCCCATACAGAACTATGCATATACCTATTTTTTACATTACAAATATTAAATCCAATAAATGGGAATATGAAGATGAATGGCGGTTTATTGTTGGGAAACAAAACATGGGAGTTCCTTACAGCAAATTGGGACTACATCCCAGAAAAGATTATCATGTAGATAAAAAAAATAGATACATCTTTTATGACAAGAACACTGTTGAAGAAATAACAGTTGGAAAAAACTTTTTTAATGGTCGAGAATTTGAAATCGATTGGTTAAATGAAAATACAGTAAAAGTGAAACCAGTAAAAACTGAATCTAATTGGGAATATGAAAATCAAATCATATTACTAGATTATGTTTCAAAAAATTTATCTGATAATTTCTACCATTGTGGTACAAAATATGAGATTGAGAATGAAGAATTAGTAGTCGTTCGGACTAAAGAAAGAATGGACATTAAGAAGTTGGAAGATGGTTCATATTTGCTGACCAGAACTGATAAAGTTATTATCTTCATGGATTGATCAAATTACTTTAAAAACCCAACTACAAAGCCGCTTCCCTTATTGTTCATATCACTTCTAAAACCCCTTCATACAGCGCTTCTGCCGCTGCATTAGCATCACCGAGTACCGAGTTGATACCTCTAAAAAGTGAAACAATTTCTCAGATAACAGAGAACAAAACTGCAACTACCATCTATTTATATAGTGTATCTTTGAGAGCGCAAAAAAATTTGCTAACCCTACCCTTATACCCATGAAGACATTTAAATCATATCTTAACCCAACGCTGGCCGAAGACAGGAACCAGTTTCATATTATTGTAGTAACTGATGCCGCAGCAACAGAAGATACTGAAGAAAATATATGGACAAGTACCGGGCTGCTGGATTACTGGCAAAGGATAGAAAAACCAGCGTATGACAGCAGTAAAGCACATTTGCATATAGCGCGTAAAAAACACGTAAATACTATATTAAGAAAAATATCGTGGCATGTAAACGGCTTTAAAAATGACAAAACAGCTTTTAATAACAACCTTAACGGTGTTGAAAGCGCAAAAAATATTGTAAAAGCCATAATAAAGTTACCTGAAGACAAAATGCTTGATATTTTACCTAACAAAAACGCTGCTACACTTTTAGAGGGCATTGATTACCTGCCCGCAAAATGCAAGATATTTATTTTTACAATTACAGATAAACCGGCAGCTACACGATAACCAACCGGATTAAAATACCGTTACAATACAAAAGAAGCAGCTATAAAGCTGCTTCTTTTATTTTTTCTACCACCTGTAGCACGCCATCATACAGCGCCTCTGCCGCTGCATTGGCATCGCCGGGTACCGAGTTTATAAACCTGTAGCCCAGCCCACGGCTTTCGGTAAGGAAGCGTATGCCTTTTTCAAAATTTTCGGGCAGGTATTGCAGGCTCTCGTTTATAGACACCACACTAAAACCGGTACGCACCAGGTCAGGGTATTCTGCAGCAAGGGCAGCGCTGGGGGTTGCGTCTACCGCTATAAGGTTTTGCAAATCGTGCTCTATAGCATATTCTACCACATCATCTATTTTAAACGGAATGGCAAACTGTATAAAGTTGGCCTCCCAGGCATAGCCGTCGCCATCCTTCTCAAAAAAAGCTACGCTACTGTTGGTTATTACAGGAAAACGTACATTAAGGTGATTTTTCAGCAGGGCTTCCCTGCGTTCGGTTATTTTATTTATCAGGGCACTGCCTGCATTACCTATGCCAAACAGTACTATATTTATTTTACGGGCCATATTATCTACTTTAAAAAGGGATTAAAAAGAGACTGCCTTTAATGCCGAGTTAAAGGCAGTTCTTACCAAACAAACAAAAAACAACTTAAAACAAACTTATATTTTTAGGTCAACCTGAGATTCTTCCTTCGTTAGAATGACACGCGGTATGTATAGATTAACTAACTGCCGAAAATTCTTTATACAAATTAAGGTTTACCGGCGTGCTGTTTACCAGGCTGTTGTATGCCGGACTACGGAACTGCACTTCTTTCAGCCAGCGTTGCAGCGTATCGAGCGGGGCAGTGGCAGCAGGCTTAAGGGTAATATCTATTTTATTAAAACCGGGCTTCTCTGCACTTTTGCCTGTTGCATTAACAAAGCTTCCGGTTATTTCTATTTGTAATGATTTTAGCACAATACCAAGCTCTGCAGCTACTATCTGGCCCAGCGCATTTATACAGCCTGCAAACCCCGCCAGTATATACTCATACGGGTTAGGGCCTTCCAGCTCAGGGAATTTTGCATTTTGGCTGATGCGCAAATCAGTATTTGTTGTTTTTACTACAAACTGGCTGTTGTTGCCGGTGTAGCCCAGTACGTTTATATTTTGTGCTTTCATAATGTGTATTATTTAATTGATTGATGATTGAAACTTGCGGGCATAAAAAAAGGCCCTTTTGATTTTTTTAACCAAAAGGACCTTCGCACCTGAATTATAAACTAAGTTTACGACGACCGTTTTGGTATGGGTATAAGCTGCACCTGCATCTTTTGTGATGGTGTACATAGCGACAGCATATAATTGCAAATAGAAATGATTACGGTTTTCATATATTTTTAATTTACTTAATTACTAATTGAAACAAAAAAGCCCCTGCATTTATTGTGCAGGGGCTTTGTGATTTTTATGTTTACTGAAACTTAAATTTACACAACAACGGCCCCTGCGGATGGTTTCCACATAGATGAGAGATTATACTGGCAAATATTAAATTTCATGACTTTATTTATTTTGTTTAGCGAATGTCTAAATTTTATTTTGATTAACCTAATTTTATTTTACATTTTAACACTAAAAGCTTTTCGTAGATTATTTCACTAAGATACACAAAGGGTCTCAAAGATACGCAAAGGTTGTAGCTTCATACTTTGTGCAACTTTGCGTCTTCTTTGTGAACCTTTACGGAATTTTGAATCACAAAAACCGGCTTTAAAATGGCTGCCAACTGTGTATGCTCAATCAAAAAAGCATCATGCCCATGAGCCGATTGTATTTCATTATAACATACCTCAGCACCAGCAGCCTTTAAAAGCTCAAATGTTTTACGGGTTTCATTGGGCGTAAAAAGCAAATCGGTATCTACTGCTACCAAATGAATGGCCGCTCCCATATGTGCAGCAACCACAGCCAAATCTACATCAATGGTCTTGAGCAGGTGGTTCATTAACTTATAAGCCGGCAATGCAAAACGTTCTTCCAACTTTTTGCCATGCCTGTTTAGCCAATGTTCTATTGCAAAAGCACCATTGGTATAGTTACGCTCAAAACGCTCTTGTAATGACTGCGGTGTGCGATACAGCAGCATGGCATGCAGGCGGGCATCGGCCACAGGGCTTGTGCTGTTGTTTAAAATCCTGTCCTGCACCAGTACGTTTGCAATAACCCAGTCGGTAGCCTTATGATCGGTAGCTACAGGTATTAAATGCTGCAGTTTATCAGGCTGCTGCGCTGCCATGTGCCATGTCACTCCCCCACCCAAGCTTCCGCCGATGATGGCGAAAAGGCTATTGACACCTAAACTTTTAAGCCCCTGCCAAAACAATGCTGCCACATCGGCTACGGTTACGGCTGCATAATTCTCAATAAAGAAGTCGCTGCCATAACTGTTACCGGGAATATTAAACGCCACCACCGTAAAGTGAGTAGTGTCTATTGTTTTGCCTGGCCCAATGAGCGTGTTCCACCAACCGTCAGGGCCACTTACATTACTGTTTCCGGTAAGGGCATGGTTAACCAACACCACCGGGGCAGCGCTAATGGCCGGACCAAATATCTGGTAGGTAAGCGGCACATCTTTCAGGCTTTTGCCCGATGATAGTTGCCAGTTAGGGATTGTTATTTTATGCTGGTTGCTCATTTTATTATATAGTAACCGGTGCGGTTATTTTTTCAAACACGGCTTGCAGATCGGCTTTAAGGTCTTCAATATCTTCAATACCTACAGAGAGGCGAATAAGATCTTTAGTTACACCCGTGGCAACTTGCTGTTCATCATTAAGCTGCTGGTGTGTTGTGCTTGCCGGGTGAATGATTAGCGATTTGGTATCGCCAATGTTTGCCAATAGCGAAAACAGCTTAGTTCCATCAGCCACTTTGCGTGCAGCGTCATAGCCTCCTTTAAGGCCAAAGGTTACCACACCGCTTTTGCCTTTTGGCAGGTATATATGGGCCAACTCGTTATACTTACTTGATTTTAAACCCGGATAGTTTACCCATGCCACCTCGTTGCGGGTTTCGAGCCATTCGGCCAATGCCTGGGCATTTTTGCTGTGCTTTTCTATACGTACCTGCAAGGTTTCAAGCCCCTGTATGGTTTGGAACGCGTTAAACGGGCTGAGCGCCGCGCCAAAATCGCGCAGGCCTTCTATACGTACTTTGGCTATAAAGGCGGCATTGCCTAAAGCTTCGTGGTATACCAGGCCATGGTATCCGGCAGAAGGCTCTGTAAATTCAGGGAATTTACCGCTGCTCCAGTCAAAATTACCGGCATCTATAATAATGCCACCTAATGATGTACCGTTGCCTGTAATGTATTTGGTAAGTGAGTGAATAACAATATCGGCTCCGTGTTCAATAGGGTTTAAAAGGTAAGGTGTAGGCACGGTGTTATCTACAATAAAAGGTACTTTAAAGGCTTTGGCTTCTGCCGAAATGGCTTTCAGGTCGAGCACGTCAAGCTTTGGGTTACCTAAGGACTCGGCAAAAAACACGCGGGTATTTTCCTGCGCGGCGTTTTTAAAGTTCTTTGGTTCGGCCGGGTCTACAAATGTAGTGGTAATGCCCAAGCGTGGCAGGGTAACGCTAAGTAGATTATACGTACCGCCATACAGGCTGTTGCTAGCCACAATATGATCGCCGGCTTTAAGCAACACCAGCAATGCCGTAGTTAGCGCCGCCGTGCCCGATGCCGTTACTACCGCCCCTATACCGCCTTCAAGGGCTGCAAGGCGTTGCTCCAGGATATCGTTAGTAGGGTTATTAAGGCGGGTGTAAATAAAGCCCGGCTCGGTAAGGCCAAACAGATTGGCAGCGTGCTCTGCATTATTAAAAACATACGACGTGGTTTGGTAAATAGGCACTGCACGGGTTCCGCCATTTTTAGTAACATCGTGGCCTGCATGTAGTGCTGCTGTAGAAAATTTTTGTGTGCTCATGGTAAGAAATTTTAAAGATTTATTTGAATTTGAACGAACTAAGATTCGGGTAGAAAATAAAAAGCCCCTTTGGCATGTTACCAAAGGGGCGGATAGTTTGAACGACTATACTAAGATTTAACTCTCTCGCTTATGGCAACGGGGCTGCGGTGTGCATACGCACATCATACAACAACACATTACCATATTTTTAGCGAAATTTTTCATTTTAAACTTTTATCCTCCCCTCACGTCCCTCTCAAAAAATGAGAGGGCAGAAGTTCGGCAATTTGAGTTAGTTAACTTTTTATGCTGAGGCCGCCTCAGCGTTTATTTTTTATCAGTATGTTTTGTAATTCGACAGGTCCAGTACGACTTTAATTTCGACAAGCTCAACATCACAAAACAAAAAAGCCTCCCGTTTTGCGGAAGGCTTTGCGTTATATTTTAAAAACTTAAAATTAGGCAATGGCATTATCCGCGGAAGTTTTCCACATCATACAGCAGCTATTGCACATTGTTAAGTTCATTTTATTTCGATTTTCTGTTTAGCAAACTTCTTAACTATTTTCCATTCTACCAAATAAAATTTTAAATTTTAACAGTATAACGGTTTCGGATATATACTAAACCGGCTGTATTTAAAAATAATAGATAGGTTACTTAAAATTAAAAATGGCATAACGGTTTTTTTATTCCGATAAGGTTTATACCTTTGCTGCCGAATTAATTGAGAGGAAAAATTTGTCTGATTGCAACCTCAGTAAAAAATGCTAAAGCAGGACTTCCCTCCCCTTTAGCCGCGTTGCACCAGTCATATCCTACTAAAATGATAGACTAATACTATGGCATATTTATTTACGTCAGAGTCCGTAAGCGAAGGGCACCCTGACAAAGTTGCTGACCAGATTTCAGATGCACTGATTGATAACTTCTTAGCGTTTGACCCTGAGAGCAAAGTGGCTTGTGAAACCCTTGTTACTACGGGCCAGGTTATACTTGCCGGCGAAGTTAAAAGCAAAACCTACCTTGATGTGCAGCACATTGCACGTGAGGTTATCAGGAAAATAGGCTACACCAAAAGCGAATATATGTTTGAGGCTAACTCATGCGGC
>JAZKDS010000310.1:0-4435 GCA_040387455.1 Bacteroidota bacterium | reverse complement strand
TTTTTTAATCGAACCAAATAATACACTTGCTTTAAAAGAGGCACTTAAAAAATTTGAAGATAAGATTTTGCAGGAAACAGCGCCATCGGGCGGGCCCGTGGGCGATGAGTGGATAGCCGGCAAACCTGCCGATGCCACAAGCCGCGGCTATGAGTACTGCTCGCTACAGGAGCTGCTGCACAGCTATGCTTCGCTACAGCAAAAATCGGGTAACAGCATTTATGGCGATAAAATAGAACGCCTGTTTTTTAATGCTGCCCAGGGCGCACGCAACCCACAGCACAGCTGTATAGCCTACCTTAAAAGCGATAACAGCTATGCCATGACGGGCGGCCTGAATGGCGATACATCAGATAAAAACCAAACGCGTTACAGCTACTCACCGGTGCATAAAGAGGCTGCGGTATGCTGCGTGCCTAATGCCGGGCGTATTGCGCCTTATTATGTGCAAAACATGTGGCTAAAAGAAGGTAATGAGTCGCTTGTGGCATCATTGCTGGGCCCATGTGAGGTAGTTACATCCATAAATAATAAAAATGTAGGTATTAAAGAGGTTACAGAGTATCCGTATGGCTCTATCGTAAAATTTGAAGTAACGGCCGATAACGCTGCTTTTACATTAAAGATCCGTCTGCCGGAATGGGGCGCAAATTTTAAAGTAAACCTTCCCTACACTTTACAAAACGGCTACATCTGCATAGATAAAACCTGGACGGGTACAGAAACAATTACCCTTGAGTTTATGCCTGATGTTGAAACCAAACAGGATAATAAAGGCGAATATTATTTTACCTATGGTCCGCTGGTACTGGCCCATGCTATTGAGGCGGAAGAGAAACAGGTGAAATTTTATCCGTTGCCCGGTTTCGCAGATTTGCATTACATTCCCAAAAATATGATAATATACCAATATGATAATGCAAAGTTGAAGAAAAAAGTAAATAGCCTTATATTTGAAACAAAACTCTATAACCCAAAAACGGGTAAGGGCGAAACGGTAACGCTGGTACCTATGGGGCAAACCATTTTGCGTCAGGTTACTTTTTAATAAATTCAATGCTATGATACGATTGTTCCTTTTTCTTTTTTGTGCTTTTACCATAGGCACATCTGCTCAGGGTGTGGTTAATAACGAGGTAATGTACCATGTTTTTCAGCGTAGTTTTTTTGATAGTAACGGCGATGGCAACGGCGACCTAGAGGGCATCAGGCTTAAGCTGGACTACCTTCAAAAACTGGGTGTTACCAGTATATTGCTTACACCATTGTACCAAAGCGACTTTTACCACAATTATTTTGCTACCGATTTTGAAAAGATAGACCCGGCTTATGGTACGCTTAAAGAATATATACTGCTGGTAGAAGAGGTACACAAGCGCAAAATGAAAATTTACCAGGATGTAGAGATGCAGTATGTTACCGGCAATCACCCGTGGTTTACAGATTCGTATAAAAATCCGTCATCGGCCTATAGCAAATATCTGGTGTACAATGATGTTAAGAACGAAAAGCCGTGGTACTTTTTTGATGTGGCAGAATTTACTACCTACAATAACCGCAAAGAGCAGATTATTGTAGTGAATATGAAAGACAAAAATGTAAAAGATTATACACTTAAGGTTTTAAAATACTGGGCAGACCCGGATGGCGATGGCAATTTTAACGATGGTGTTGACGGCTTTAGGCTGGACCACATGATGGATAACCTGGATAATGCCAATAAGCTAAAAGACCTGTTTAAAGATTTTTGGACACCTGTTTTAACCGAGCTTAAAAAGGTAAACCCGGCCTTGCAAATTGTTGCCGAACAGGCCAACTGGGGTTCTTACGGACACGATTATTTTACTAAAGGCAATGTAGACCGTGTTTTTGCTTTCAGGCTTAAACATGCTATCGGCACCTTCAACAAAGATAAAATTGTAGCTGCTGCCGACAGTACTTTTAATTACCTGCCAAATGGTAAATACCAGGTGGTATTTATAGAAAACCATGATACCAAACGTTTTGCCAGTGAGGCAGGCGTTAACCTTGAAAAACTTAAAGTAGCTGCTGCCCTTAATGTGCTTATAGGCGGTATACCCTCAATATATTACGGTCAGGAACTGGGCATAAAAGGCGAACAGCAAAAGGGCGCTACAGATGGTAACGATATTCCTATCCGTGAGGCATTTGAATGGTATAAGGCCGAAGAAGGGCAGGGTATGGCTTTATGGTATAAAAATACGGGTGCATGGTGGGATAACCGCAATATGAAGCCTAACGACGGCATATCCTTAGAAGAGGAAGAGGCAGACCCCAACTCTTTATATAATTACTATAAAAAACTGCTTTACTTAAGGCGCAGGGAAGACGGACTTGCAAACGGGAAATATGAAAATATAACCAACAGCAGCCAGAATGTATTTGCTTTTACGCGTACATCGTCAAAAGGGCGTATACTTGTAGTAATTAACCTATCTGGGCAAGATGAGTTTGCCTTGCTGGATAATCCTAACGATTTGCGTGTTGATAAGCTCAGGCTTCTTTCGGGGTCAGATAAAGTAGTGTTTCCGCGCGGTGGCAGGGGTATAACACTGCCCGCCTATGGCGTGCAGGTTTGGAAGGTTTTATAGCCTGTATCTTTAATTTGGGGCTTTAAAAACCATTTCGTTACAAATTATTAATGTTTTATTTATGCACCAGAGTTATGGGCACAATCTCATAATTATAACTTTGGGTGCATTTATCATTTAGTCAGTTTTAAATTATAAAATTGTATAATTGCCAGTAGGAATTGCTGCGGTGTTTTATGAATTTTTTAATTGATTGATATAATTGCCAACTAAATAATAACTAAAAAATTTGCACATGAAGATTTTTACA
The DNA here is from genome assembly GCA_040387455.1 of Bacteroidota bacterium. Classification (GTDB taxonomy): domain Bacteria; phylum Bacteroidota; class Bacteroidia; order Flavobacteriales; family Flavobacteriaceae; genus Flavobacterium. Next base: position 1,573 of record JAZKDS010000310.1, on the reverse strand, counting down.
AAAAGATTTCTCCTCGTTGTTTTAATGGCCTTTACGCTTCCGGCGTCGTTTTATGGCCAAAACATTTTTTCTAATCCTATTACTGCTACCAGCCCAAGCGATGTAAGTCCTTTTACTGAAGGACAGATAGTTGCCACTAATGTAACAGCCGGAGGCATAGGCCGTGGGTCTGGCATAACTGCGAATGCAGGTGGAAATCGATATAATGCTAAAGACTGGAGTACATCTGGCTTAGACGCCAATGATTATTTTTATTTTACAATTACCCCTGCTGCAGGTTATCAGATTGATTTTACAGACTTTCAGTTTACCGGACAAAAATCTAATACCGGACCTGTATCTTTTTCGATACGTACAAGTTTAAATAATTACGCAACTGATATTTATACCTATACTGCCTCAGGAAACAATTTTAATGATACTGCAGCTTTATCAGCTGCCAGCCTTCAAAATGTTACCGGGCCTATAACTTTTCGTTTATATGGATGGGGAGGAAGTGCCGCAGCAGGTACTTTTAGTGTGAACGATTTTGCGTTTAACGGTACAGTAGAAGCTGTAGCAGCACCATGTGGTGAAATTGCTTTACCTACAGCTTCGGCACAGTCTTTTTGTGGTAGCAGTACAGTAGCCCAGTTAACAGCTACAGGTATAGCCCCTAAATGGTATGCTGCCCAAACTGGGGGTACTGCGCTTGCAGGTACTACGGCCCTTGCTACAAGCACTTATTATGTATCTCAAACTATAGATACTTGCGAGAGCAACCGTGTAGCAGTAGCTGTTACGGTTAATGAAATACCGGTTGCCCCTACAGCAGCTGCACAGTCTTTTTGTGGTGCAAATACAGTGGCCCAGCTTGCTGTAACTACAGGTATGGCTCCTAAATGGTATGCTGCCCTAACAGGCGGTACTGCTCTTGAAGGTACAGTTGCCCTTGCTACCGGTACTTATTATGCATCTCAAACGGTAAACGGTTGCGAAAGCACACGTACAAGTGTTGCGGTAACCGTAAATACAATCCCTGCTGCTCCTACAGCTGCAGCACAGGCTTTCTGCGGAAGCGGAACTGTATCTCAATTAACCGCTACAGGCACAGCTCCTAAATGGTATGCTGCTGAAACTGGCGGTACAGCTCTTGAAGGTACTGTGGCCCTTGCTACCGGTACGTATTATGTATCTCAAACGGTAAACGGTTGCGAAAGCACGCGTACAAGTGTTGTGGTAACAGTTAATGCAATTCCTGCTGCCCCTACAGCTGCTGCGCAGGCTTTCTGCGGAAGCGGAACTGTATCTCAATTAACCGCTACAGGCACAGCCCCTATGTGGTATGCTGCCGAAACTGGTGGTACAGCCCTTGAAGGTACAGTGGCACTTGCTACAGGTACTTACTATGTATCTCAAACGGTAAACGGTTGCGAAAGTACACGTACAAATGTTGCCGTAACGGTAAATACAATTCCTGCTGCCCCTACAGCTGCTGCACAGGCTTTCTGCGGAAGCGGAACTGTATCTCAATTAACCGCTACAGGTACAGCCCCTATGTGGTACGCTGCTGAAACTGGCGGTACTGCTCTTG
>JAZKDS010000309.1:0-5040 GCA_040387455.1 Bacteroidota bacterium | reverse complement strand
CTTGCGGAATCTTCTTCGCGCTGCTGCTGCTCACGACGGATGTCTTCGGCTTCCCAGGCATGATCCTGGGCGCCGAGCTGGTTATACAGGTCACCTTTTATAAGCTGTTCTTGTATTTCTATTTCCTGAAGCGTGCTCATCAGCAGCGCTTTTTTATCATGGCGTTTTTCGGCAAGACGATGGGTTGCAGCTTCGTCATATTTTATAAAACGCTGGCCTTGGCGGGTAGCGGTATAACGGCGGTGTCCCATTTCTACAAGGGCGTCAATACCCAGGTTAACGGCACTGTATAGGTTTTCTCTATAAAAATCGTTTACACCCATATCTACCAGTTCAAAAGCATCATTACGGTTACGGGCACGTGCCAGTATTTTTAAGTGCGGAAAGTGCTTTTTAATCAGCTCTACAACCTGCAGGTTTACACGCGGGTTATCTATAGCAGCAATAAACAGTTTGGCATTTTCGCAACCGGCAGCCTTAAGCAGTTCCAGGCGAGAAGCATCGCCATAGTATACTTTAAAGCCCATTTTCCGCAATGAATCTACCCTGTCTGAGTCCATATCAAGTACGGTAGCAGGTATCTTATTGGCTTTCAGTAAGCGGCCTATGGTACTGCCAAAATTACCAAAACCGGCTATTACAACATCATTCTTTTCATCTTCAATATTATCATATTTTACTTTCGGCTTTTCTTTCACACCAAAAAACGGGTCAATCCATTTTTCATTTATCAATAGTAAAAACGGAGTACCTACCATGCTGATGGCTATAACGGCCATCATTTGGTTAGATAAAACGGTAGGTATCAGGTTGAGTTGTACTGCAAATCCAAGTATTACAAATCCAAACTCCCCGGCCTGGCTCAGGGCAAAGGCAAAGAGCAGATTTTGGTCGGCACTCTTTTTATAAATTTTACCTACCCATAACAGTACAAAGAATTTTACAGTATTAAATATGGTTGAGAAAATAAGTATAAATGCCGGATCGGCCATAATAATGGTAAAGTTGATGGATGCGCCTACCCCTATAAAAAATAAACCGAGAAGTAGCCCTTTAAACGGAGCTATATCGCCCTCAAGCTCATGCCTGAACTCGCTGTTTGCCAATACAAGCCCAGCTATAAACGCACCTAGTGCGGGGCTTAGCCCTACAAGTTGCATCATAAATGATACACCCATAACCAGTAAAAGTGCAGAGGCGGTAAACAATTCCTGCAGGCGTGTTTTAGCTACTACGTGCAACAAGGGTATAATGATATACCTGCCGCCAAAATATACCAAGCCAATGGTGCCGAATACAATACCGGTTTGTAGCCAGGCATCGAGATTTGATATGAGCGACTGGCTAACGTTTTTATTATTGATATGGCCGTCTGCCAATAGAGGTAGTATGGCCAGTATGGGTATAACTGCTATATCCTGAAATAACAGCACTGCAAAAGATGAGCGCCCCATAGAGGTTTTGGAAAGGCCTTTTTCTTTAAGGGTTTGCATTACTATAGCTGTAGACGATAATGTTAATGCCAACGAAATAGCTACAGTTGCCTGCCACTCCCAGCGCAATACAATAGAACACAATATAAAAAGTATTGCCGCAGTGCCAAGCACCTGGAGCATACCCATACCTACAATAACACGGCGCATACGCCAAAATTTATAAGGGTCGAGCTCAAGACCTATAAGGAATAGCATCATGGTAACGCCAAACTCGGCAAAATGCATTATATCCTGTCCTTCCTGTCCTATTAATCCTAAAACATATGGGCCTATAATGATACCGGCAAACAGGTAGCCCAATATAGAGCTTAGCCCAAGCTTTTTAGCTATGGGCACGCATATTACCGCTGCCAGCAGGTATATTATTGCCTGAAAGAAAAAGCTATCCTGCATAATTATTCAAGTTTAGTTTTTAGCCAGTCGTTAAAATAATCAAAGGGAGCTATTTCAGCAGGGTTTATCTCTTTGTTTTCAAGGTAGTGCAGTGCTTGTCCATATAATTCGCCATATTTTTCATAGTTGGCTGCATTCATAGAATGTGTGCCGTGTACCACAAACGGCGGTAAATACTGCATATTGCATACTTTGGCCGTTTGGCAAAACGGCTCCAAGAGCTGCGGAATTGTAAAACGGTCGCGGCCCGAGGCACAATAGTTGTCTTTTTTACCACCAGTGGTTACTGCCTGCATCAGCAGCTTACCTTTAAGTGCAAAGCCTTCATGCCCGTATGCCCAGCCGTGCTCCAGCACCAGGTCTATCCATTGTTTTAGCAATGGCGGGCAGCTGTACCAGTACATAGGGTGGTGCCAAATAATGATGTCATGCAATAGCAAAAGCTCTTGCTCGCGCTTTATATCTACATCAAAATCAGGGTATTCCTGATAAAGGTCATGCAATGTAATATTGGGCGAATCAGGAATATTGTTTATAAGCGCACCATTAGCATTTGATTTCTCAAACAACGGGTGTGCAAAAAGTATCAATATTTTATTGGCCATAAAGTAGCGTTTACCGCAAGATAACATTTTTAGCGTTTAAAAACCACCATAAAAAACTTATAAAACCTGAAATTTAACACCAAAAGACAGCCGGAGGTAATCATCGGGCTTTAAATAGCTGTTTTTAGCGGCGCTTAAAATGTACAGGTCATTACTGCTTATCTCATAGTAAAAAGTGGCAGATTTGCCATATGTGCGCTCTTTATGGGGTATGATGTAGGTTATCTGCTGGCCTACAAATACATTAAAACGAAGCTTGGTAGAAAATGCATAGTAACTGTTAGGATATTTTTCGGGTTCGCTTACCCAGTAATCACGGCCTATTATACTGTTTACATATAAACCGGTATGCAAGGGGCGTAATATAAAGTCTTTATTAATTTTTACAGACCACGGAATGTAATTTTGCTTTAAAGTAAAAATGACTTTGCTTCTATCGCTGGAATATTTAGGTACCCAGCCAACAAGTATATCGCTTTCCCATTGTTTTTTACGGCCATAATCCCATCCGGTGCCTAAGGCAAAAAGCCCCATGCCACCGGCATATTGCGCTTTAAAATAGCGCGGTATCAGCTTATTCCATTGCGATACATAACTCTGCACGTTTTCTTTGTATTCTTCCTGTGCTTTGCTGGTGGTAACGCTAAAAATCATGATGCACACAGCCAGGAGGGCCGGCTTAAAATTCAACCACTTCATAGTCATAGCTGTCTGGTGTTATGGTGAATATATAGTACTGGCGTTTCTCGATATTTGGCGCGCCATAATACATTATACCGTCGTTAAAAATTTCTTCCATGGTAAGCTGGTGGTCGTGCCCGTTGAGGCAAAACTGTAAGTTGTGCAGGCGTGTTATGTAATCTTGAAACACATTAGCCACATTATTATTAAACTGCTCTGAAAAAGGGCGTGCGTGCATGGCTACCACCGTTTTTTGATATTCTGGTCGGGTATTGGCAATTTCATTTTCTATAAACTGAAAATCGGGTACGGGGTTAGAATAATCATATTCCAGCGCATTGGTATTAAGGCATACAAACTTTGTATTGCCTGCAAGAAATGAAAAATTAATGGGGCCAAAAACGGTTTTAAAAATCTCTTCGCCGTTTGCAAGGCAGTCGTGGTTGCCCAAAAGCACTACATAAGGCACGCTTAGCCCGTTAAGGATATCGCGCTGCCATGTAAATTCTTTTGTAGCGCCAAAATCGGTAACATCGCCGCCGTGTAATACAAAATCAAGATCGGTGCGCTGATTAATGGCATTTACACAATCTTCGGTTTCATTATACCAGCGCTGTGTATCGCTTATAAAGGCAAAGCGGATGGTGGTTTTTCCGGCTGTTGCTGCTTCAATACGTTCTATGTTTTTTACATTGACAAACTTTTCGCCGTCAATGCGCCCGTCGTAGGGATGGTATTCAAACATGTCGCAGGCAGAAAGGGCAAATGCAGCGCAGGAGAATAATAGTAGTTTCAACTTCATTTCTAATTATTTTGGAGGGCACAAAATAGTATGAAATAGATGGTTAAATAATAATTTTGCGTTAATTTTTGTTATGACATTATGCAAAAAAAAAGCCCTCAGTATTGAGGGCTTATATATAATGTTGTATGTGTTATGGCCGTATACCCAAATAATTAGCCGGTGTAATTTTTAGCAATTCAGCTTTTACGGCATCGCTTACATTTAAGTTACTTATAAATGTATGTATGGCGTTTTTATCTATAACAGTGTTGGTACGGGTTAAATCTTTAAGTGCTTCATACGGGTTAGGGTAGGCTTCGCGACGTAAAATAGTCTGAATAGCCTCTGCCACTACAGACCAGTTGCGCTCCAGATCTTCGGCAAATTTATCTGCGTTAAGCAGTAATTTGTTCAGGCCTTTAAGGGTGGCTTCAAACGCTATTAGGGTATGGCCCATGGGTACACCGATGTTTCTTAGCACGGTACTGTCGGTAAGGTCGCGCTGCAATCTTGAGATGGGCAGTTTGGCCGAAAGGTGCTCAAAAATGGCATTGGCTATGCCCAGGTTACCTTCAGAGTTTTCAAAATCTATAGGGTTAACCTTGTGTGGCATGGCAGACGAGCCTATTTCGCCGGCTTTAATTTTTTGCTTGAAATAGTCCATAGACACATACGTCCAGATGTCGCGGTCAAGATCTATAAGTATAGTGTTGATGCGTTTAAGGGCATCAAAAAATGCTGCAAAATGGTCGTAATGTTCTATTTGAGTAGTAGGGAAAGAGTGGTGTAGGCCAAGTGTGTTGCCTACAAAATCTGACCCGAATTTACGCCAGTCGGTTTGCGGATAAGCCACAAAATGTGCGTTGAAATTACCGGTAGCACCACCAAATTTGGCTGCAAAAGGCACGTTAAACAATAGGCGAAGCTGCTCTTCAAGGCGTTCTACAAATACTAAAATCTCTTTGCCTAAACGGGTAGGAGAGGCAGGTTGCCCGTGGGTGCGTGCCAGCATGGGTACATCTGCCCACTCTACGCTAAGCTCTTTAAGGCGTGCAATAACGGCAATAAGGCCCGGCATATA
>JAZKDS010000308.1:0-1838 GCA_040387455.1 Bacteroidota bacterium | reverse complement strand
AACTTTGCCTCTCTGCAACTCACCTACTTTGCTGCTTTACTCATCAGCCGGCTCCCAAAGCTCAATCTTGTTGCCATCAAGATCATATATCCAGGCAAACTTTCCATAAGACTCTTCCATACGGCTTTCGTCAACGCGCACGCCTGCGGCGGCCAGTTTTTCTAAAAGTGCATCAAGGCCTTCTACCCTAAAGTTCATCATAAACTGCTGGGCATCGTTGCCAAAATAGGTGGTGTCTGCCTTAAACGGTGCAAAAACCGTAGGCCCGGCTTCCTGCTGCCATGCCATTCCGTTAATGCCCAGGTGCTCTTCATACCATGCCGCCAGCGCCTTATTATCTTTAGAACGGAAAAACAATCCGCCAAATCCTGTTACTCTTGCCATTATATTATAGTTTTTGGTTTACGTTTTAAAATAACCGAGCTTATCAGCGATATAATAACACCCACCGGTACAATTTCGGTATAGGTAACGCCTGCCCTGTAAAATATGTTTTCTTTATATAGTACTGCAAACTCCTGCATTTCTTTAATTTTAGCTGTTATCTCGGCAGCACTGGCGCCGTCTTCTTTCATGCCTTTTAAAGTTAGGGCAAAATATTTATCTAAAAAGTCAGGGTTAAAATAAGCATAGTCTATAAGCCATATCACCACATATACGGTAGCCGTAACCAGTGTAATAAGCAGGCCCATTTGCAGGGCCTTACCAAAACTTATAATGCCGCCATTTTGCTTGTCGCGATAATTTTTAACAGCTACAAATATTAACGAGAACGCCAGTATCATAGAGGCAAAGCCTGCCACCATGCCCCAGGCATCGCCGGTGCAGCCCATTAAAAAGAAACCCAGTAAACTAACTACACCGCCTATAAGCCCGTGAAGTAAAATGCTTTTTGCCATTGTTATGTTTTTATGTTATCAATGCCGCAAAGTTGGGCAGTTGTGGCAACATTTCGGTCATACTAAAGTATGATTTTTTAGTGTATGGTATTTTAGTGCTGTGGCATTTTATGCTATGATATTGAGCTGTTTGGCTTTTTCTACCGCCTGCGTGCGGCGTTTTACATCCAGTTTTTCAAATATTTTAGAGCTGTGCGTTTTTATGGTACTTACAGATACAAAAAGGCGTTCGGCAATTTCGGCATTGCTCAGGCCTTCACCCATCAGTTGCAATACCTCCAGCTCGCGTTTGCTTAGTCCCGATGCATCGGTAGCCTCAGTAATGCTGAATGTTTTCCGGATGGGTATGTGCACCTCTTTCTCAATAATTATGGTTTCTTTTTTAGGTTTGGCCAGTTTTAGCGCCAGCCATATACCTAATCCCGTAAATAAAAGCGCCACGAGCCCCATGTAAATTTCGAGCGAATAATTGAGTACCAAAAAGCGGTACTCCATCCATCGCAACAGCAAAAGCAGCAGTGCCAGGCTGGTGCCATACAGCAGTACCTCTTTATTTTTAGACCATATTTTACGAAATCCCATAGTAAGGCAAAGATAAAGATTCTGTTGCTTATGTGCGCCGGTGTGCCTACATTTGGGTTATTAAATACTGCCCGATGAAAATTGTAATATCGCCTGCCAAATCGCTTGATTTTGAAACCAAACTGCCCAGCCGCCGCAACACGCAGCCCTCTTTTTTAGAGCAGGCCACCGTGGTGCACAGCGCCGTTAAAGATAAAACCCCGGCACAACTGAGCAGCCTGATGGACATAAGCGATAAGTTGGCCGACCTGAACTGGGAGCGCAACCAAAACTGGGCAACACCTTTTACAGCTAAAAATGCGCGCCCTGCCCTTTATGCCTTTAATGGCGATGTATATACCGGGCTGGATGGTTATA
>JAZKDS010000307.1:7357-10870 GCA_040387455.1 Bacteroidota bacterium | reverse complement strand
TGTCATATTCTCACTCAAATCTTAGTTACGTAAAGGTTTGCCTTTGGTAAGCATGAATTGGATACGTTCCAATGTTTTCCTTTCGCCTGTAAGCGATAAAAACGCCTCACGCTCAAGATCTAACAAGTATTGTTCGCTCACAAATGTCGCTTCACTCAAATCGCCACCTGCCATAACATAGGCCAGTTTGTTGGCAATTTTCTTGTCGTGTTCAGAGATGTAATGTCCTGCTTCCATACTATCAGTACCTACCAGGAACATACCTAATGCCTGCTTGCCCAGTACTTTAACGTCTTTGCGTTTTACAGGAGCAGTATATCCGGCTTCGGCCATTAGCTTAGCGTGCTTTTTAGCCTCCGCCAGCTGCCTGTCTTTGTTTACAACTATCACATCCTTACCCTTTTGCAGTATGCCGGTATCAAAGGCTTCGTAGGCCGAAGTAGATACCTTAGCCATAGCCACAGCAAGGAAATATTCCTGTAATACGTTCAGTTCCACATCGTTTTTACGGAAGAGGTCGCTTGCGCGAAGGGCCATCTCTTTAGAGCCGCCGCCGCCGGGTATTACCCCAACACCAAACTCCACAAGGCCAATGTAGGTCTCTGCTGCAGCCACCACTTTATCGGCGTGCATGCTCATTTCGCAGCCACCACCAAGGGTCATACCATGAGGCGCAACTACCACAGGTATAGACGAGTATCGCACACGCATCATGGTGTCCTGGAACATTTTAATGGCCATGTTAAGCTCGTCATATTCCTGCTCTACGGCCATCATGAATATCATGCCTATGTTAGCACCAACAGAGAAGTTAGCTGCTTGGTTACCAATAACTAAGCCGTCATATTCTTTCTCCGCAAGGTCAATTGCTTTGTTAATACCCTGAAGCACATCGCCGCCTATGGTGTTCATCTTGCTCTGGAACTCCAGGTTGATGATACCATCGCCCAGATCTTGGATTATGGCACCGCTGTTGCTCCATATCTTCTTGGTTTCCCGAATGTTATTCAGTATAATAAAAGCATCCTGACCGGGTACCTTTTTCTGTGTTTTTGTAGTAAGGTCATAGTAATAGGTAGCGCCGTCTTTTACAGTATAAAAGCTCTTGTTTCCGCTGGCTATCATATCGCTAACCCATGCGGCAGGCTCAAGTCCTTCAGCTTTTAACAGCTCAAGTCCTTTCTCAACGCCTATGGCATCCCATATTTCAAACGGGCCATTTTCCCAGCCAAAACCGGCTTTCATGGCATCGTCTATTTTGTATAAATCATCGGTAATCTCTGGCACTCTGTGGCTTACATAAGCAAAGGTACCTGCAAAATTCTTGCGGTAAAACTCGCCTGCCTTGTCTTGGCCGGTTACTAAAACCTTAAATCGGTTTATGGGCTTATCAATGTTCTTGGTAAGTTCCAGCGTAGCAAAAGAAGCCTTTTTCTGTGGCCTATATTCCAGTGTATCAAGGTCTAATGAAAGAATGTCTTTGTCAACCTTCTTGTAAAAGCCTTGTCCTGATTTGCTACCCAGCCATTTGTTTTCCATCATTTTATTGATAAAATCAGGTACTTTAAATAGCTCATGCACCTCGTCATTGGGGCAGTTATCATAAATACCGTTGGCCACATGTACCAGAGTATCAAGGCCTACCACATCTACCGTACGGAAAGTGGCACTCTTAGGCCTGCCAATAACAGGGCCGGTTAGCTTGTCAATCTCCTCAATTGTAAAGCCCATTTCCTTAACCTGATGGAAAAGGCTCATAATGCCATAAATACCTATACGATTGCCTATAAATGCCGGTGTATCTTTAGCTACAACGGTGGTTTTGCCAAGGTATTGTTCGCCGTAATTAGCCAGGAAATCAAGTACTTCCGGGCTCGTTTGCGGGCCGGGTATGATTTCAAAAAGCTTAAGGTAACGGGGAGGGTTAAAAAAGTGCGTGCCGCAAAAATGCTTCTGGAAGTCTTCGCTGCGGCCTTCGCTCATAAATTTTATTGGAATACCCGATGTATTAGAGGTAATAAGAGTGCCGGGTTTACGGTGTTTCTCGATGTTTTCAAATACTATCTTCTTGACATCCAGTCGTTCAACCACCACTTCTATAATCCAGTCTACATCGACAATCTTATGCATATCATCCTCTGTATTACCGGTAGAAATGCGGCTGGCGAACTTCTGGTGGTAAATAGGAGAGGGCTTGCTTTTAAGCGAATTAGCCAAATGATCATTTACAATCCTGTTCCTAACGGCTTTGTTATCAAGGGCTAAACCCTTCTTTTGCTCTGCTTCTGTGAGTTCCTTCGGCGGGATGTCAAGTAGCAAAACTTCTACGCCAATATTGGCAAAATGGGCTGCAATGGCGCTGCCCATAACGCCGGAGCCTACTACAGCTACCTTCTTAATAATGCGTTTCATTCTTTATTTTAGTTTGTTTATAGCTTGTTTTTGAACCTGTTACAGCTTTATTTCGAATCGCTTTCGCCGTTAAAAATCTGGCGTTCGGCAATCAGTTCATTTATTTTTTCTGATACCTCAATAAAGGCATCCAGCTTGTCTTGAGAGATGTGCTGTTTTATTACTTCGTTGAAAGTCAGTACCCTGTCTTTGCTGAGCTCGCGCTTTTCACGGCCCAATTTAGTCAGATGAATCAGCACCCCGCGCCCGTCTACCGGGTTCTTTTTGCGGGTTATAAGCCCTTTTTCCTCCATACTTTTTAGCGTACGGGTAAGGCTTGTAGGCTCCATTCCCATCTGCGGACCTAAAGCTGTACTTGGTATACCGGTCTCTTTATCAATGCTTAAGAGTGCAAAACCTACTGACATGCTTGCGCCATACTTAGAGGCTTCCTCATTATACATTCTTGATACCGCCTGCCATGTTGCCCTCAGTATATAATCTATTGTTTTCTCTTTCATAGAGTTTAGTTATTTCAAATGTAGTAAAAAATAGTATGCATGCATATTAAATTTGAATTTATTTTTTGTTAAGCAATAAAATTATATGCCTGCATACGTAAATATAGGAAATTTAATCTAAAGATGATTTAGGATTTTTCTTTCAAATCAATCTGAAAAAGTGCCTAATTTTTCACTTTCGGAGTTCAAGATTCAAAACGCTAAAATATCGTCAATTTACAACTGCTGTATCGTATATTTACAAGTATAGTTTTTTGCTTTAAAACGTTCAGATTTTAAGCTTGCTGACCTATTTTTTGTGGAAATTTTTATGCGCAGCAAAAATTTAGGTAAATCTTCCAAGTATAATATTTATTGATACCAAAATCCATATCGATAAATATTTTGAATTTCAAGAGAGGTGATCTTAATGAAAAACTAAAGTAGCAATCATAATTTCCGGAGTGGAAATAAGTAACTGAATATTTTTTACAAGGCTACATATTTAGCCGGTACATGATCCGTAAGCCAAACTCCGTTATCCGACAGGTAAAATTCAAAGCCATCATTATGCATTTGTCCGGCCAGCACATTAAATAATAACGGCCTGCCGTGGCGGCTG
>JAZKDS010000307.1:0-7347 GCA_040387455.1 Bacteroidota bacterium | reverse complement strand
GCCGAGAACGGCATGATCGGGGCGGATGGCGGACTGCCGTGGCGGCTGCCCACCTGTGTGGCCGTTTCTTTATCAATGCTCAGGTGCACCTGCTGGCGGTTACCTTTTTTAAGACCATCTGCCAGTATAGCGTCGCGGTTTTGGGCTGCCGTACCATGATACAGCACATCGGGGGGCTGCTGCGGCGCAAAGCCCAAATCTACAACTACCGAATGCCCCTGGCTGGCGCGTATTTTGCTGCTATCATCATTAAAGGCGAAGCGCTTTTTTGCATTGGTAGCAACAATTTCGTTAAGCACTTCGGCATCAATGGCGCTGCCTGCATCCTGTATTTTAGCAATCAGCTCGGCAACATTGGCCCAGCCGTTTGCATCAAGCTCCAGGCCAATGACTTCAGGCCTGTGGCGCAGCACCAGGCTCATAAATTTGCTAAGGTGTTTCAGGTCTTTTTCGGTAGCCATTGGGGTTGTGAAATAAATATTTTAATTAAGCTTGTAAGTGTGGGTAACATACTCGCCACGTTCTTCTTTATCGCGATTATAGGCCTCAAGGGTAACCTTATCTTTTTTGTAGTTTAGGGCAAAGTGTTTCATTGCCTCTTTGCGCACTTTTTCAAACTCCTTATCAAGTTCGGCTACATTGTTTATATCCACAGATGTTTCATAGCCTATAACAACCTGCATACTATTTTGTTGAGGCTCGGCATAAATTTTAGTAAATGCCGGTTTTGTAGGTATCGCTTCCATAACATACGGAAAAGTATAATCTTCAGCCATTTTGTTTTCCAGTGTTTTAGAATACAGTTTTATCTTCTTCTCGTCGGTAAACTTAAAGTTGCTGTTTTCATAGTTATCCACCGTATTCGCGGCATAGTTTGCAAGGTAGGCAGCATCTACAATATAGCCGGCCTCTTCCTGGGCTAAAGCTTCTTTATAAATATCAGGAGGTGTTTTACCCTGCCTTTTTATATTAAAAGCCTCAACTTCGCACACCTGCCACTTATTATCAATAAGGCCATAAATTACAGCCATAGCACCGGTATCACTGTTACGCAGGTCATATTCCAGGATAGATACATAGCTTTCTTTAGCCGGGCTGGTGTAAGTAAAGGTATAACCTTTATTGCCCGATTGCAGTGGTATGGCGTTATATTGCTGGGCGCCACGCACCTCAAACTCATCATACACCTTGTAATCTTTGCCAAGGTAGCCTCCCCTAAAGAGCCTCCATACATGCTGTGTACGTGCCTGTAAGCTTTTTACAAATTCTTTTGAGGCTATTTTTACAAAAATCTTTTTGTTGCTGTTAGTAAGCGCATCAATAAGGCTGTCGTTTTTCTGCTTTATTTCTGCACGCAGCTTAGCGTCAATGTCGTTATTAAGGGTTATGTCTTTAGAGTTGCAGCTGTACAGGGCAAAGCCCGCCAGCAGGAGGATGGGTAAAAGGCGTTTCATTGGTGTTTTATTGGTGATTTGAAGCTAAAATAGCAATATTTATGGTAACCTAAAATATTACTCTTTCTTTTTCTTAGCTTTTGTGGTAATCAGGATGGCAGGCTCGCGGTACAGGTGGTCGCCTTTTTGTTTTGGGTCGCTAATTAAAAAGGCTATTTTTTTAATGTAATGCTCTTCTATAAAGTATCCTTCAGGGTTTTGAATGAGCTCTCCATCTACTATTAATTGAACTTCTTCATTATCGGCAATTGAGTCAGATTTTCGGATGCTATCTATAAAACCCTGAAGGGGTACAAGCGTGTCTTTCTTTTTGCGGGTTATAAAAGTTACAGTTGGGCCACCACTCTGTGTCCAGGCAGTATTAGTATAAAATGCCCTTGCACTTTTAATATTTTTGTGATTAATGTACAGTTTAGCCATATCAACCTTTACACTATCCAGGTAGGTTTCGCCTGCATAATAGGTGCGGTGGTTTATTACAAGGCTGTCCTGTTGCGAAAATACAGGCAATGTAAATAATAGAGATAAGAGCAGGGCTTTCATAATAAATTGTTTGCTATTCCTATAGAGCACAAAACCAACCCGAAGGTTGGCTTTGTTATAATAAATTTTTTCATGCCGTCGAACAATCGAGCAATCCAAAAAATCTAATCATCTGTCTTCACAATTTTTTGAGAAGCAATACCGCTGTTAGATTCCAGTCGCAGGATATAGGTGCCTGCAGAAAGGCCATTGAGCGATATGCTGCCGTTAAAGCTTTCGCGAGATTGGTTTAGCACCAGTTGCCCCTGTATGTTGTATATGTTTACTGCGCAGCTCTGTGCGGGTAATGATATATTTACAACATCACTTGCCGGATTAGGATGTACTGTAACTACTGATGTTTCGGCATTTGTAATGCCCACTAAATCGTCGTTTTTAAAACGGCATATAATCATTTGCATTGCCTCAGTACTGCTTAGTCCTGTAAAGCCGCTGGTAACAATCCTGCCATCGGCCATTTGGTCTATGTCCTGCAGGTAGTTAAGGTAGTCGCCGTTAGAGCCTGTAAACTCCAGCAGCAGTTTACCTTCAGAACCAAAGTCTGTATCTGCTACCCCCGCATTAGTTAAGCGTGTAAGGTAAAAAACAGTGCGCATATAAGGATACGGATAATTTGCACTGCCGCCTGCCAGTATTTTACCATCGCTTTGCAGGTGCAGGGTATTAAACTGGTCGTTAGCATTAAAAATGGTAGGTAGTATAACTTTTCCGCCTGTGCCAAAGGTGCTGTCAAGACTGCCATCGGTATTTAGCCTTGCCACCGCCGGATTAGTAGAGTTATACCCTCCGGTACCGGATAGGCCTATGGTATATCCTGCCGCTACTATTTTGCCATCGGGCTGTAGTGCTACCTCCTGAAAAGTACCATTACCGGCATCGGGAGATAGCGGCACTATAGCCACCCCGTTATCGGCAAAACCGTTGTCAAGGCTGCCATCCTGGTTAAAGCGGCATATTACGGCATTTTCAAGATTTAGATACGACTGGCCGGCTACAACAATTTTATTATCGGGCTGTACTACCACATCAAGCGCAAGGTCAAACTTGTAACTGGTAACATCAGCCTGTTTTATGCCGTTGTTTCCAAATGTGGTGTCTACAGTGCCATTAGCATTATAACGGTGCAGTTGGTACACGTTAATTTCGCCGTTCCAGTATTGACCCACCGCAACAATTTTTCCATCAGGGGCAATGGCCATAGCGCCAATATATTGCAACCCTGTAGATACAACTCCATTAGTGCCAAAGGCAACATCAGCAGAGCCATCTGCATTTAAACGTCTCACTTCGCCCTGCCCGTTTATGGCACCTGTAACTACAATTTTTCCGTCGGGCTGCACCTTAAGGTCGCTTATAACAGAGCCTAAAGCTTCAGAATTACTAAAATAAACAATACCATTAGTTCCAAAAGAGGTGTCGGTAGTGCCATTTTCAAGATGTTTGTTGATAAATACACCCAGGAATGCCCCTCCGTTATAATCTGGAGAATAGTTATATCCGGCCGTAAGGATAGCACCATCCGGTAATGTAACAATTTGGTTTGCGCGAGTCATTTGTTCCTGCACGTACATTGATTTCCTGCCGGTTTGTGCAAATGAGGTATCAAAAGCACCAGTTTGTGCAACGGCAAGAATAGGAGCAAAGAGTAAGGTGAGTAAGGTTTTTTTCATGATAGTATTAAATGACTGATTGATTTTATATTCAGATGCCATTTGTGTTAAATGGTTGCGTTTGGAATGGTAGATTTATAAAATTTTAGATGATTTGATATCAGGATGCATTGTTAAGCTATAGGCGTTTACTAAAAAAGCCAGCGTGAAGGCTGGCTTTGAAATAATTTTATAATAATTAATTTGTATGGTCGAATCATCCAACAATCGAATCATCCATCAATCGAACGATTCAATCTATCGTTCCCCATAAATCTTATCATACAGTTTTTTGTATTTCTCCTTGATAGCTTTACGTTTCAGCTTAAGGGTAGGGGTCATTTCACCACCTTCAGTACTCCATACATCAGGGGTAAGTTCAAAAACCTTAACCTGCTCCCAGTGTCCAAATTTTTTATTGGCGGCATCCACATCTTCCTGTATACGGTCGTGCACTTCTTTGCTTTCGGCAATTTCCTGGTTGCTTTCTACCTTTAAGCCTTTGCGCTGTGCCCACTGTTTTACAAAGGCAAAATCAGGCTGAATAAAGGCCGCCGGCATCTTTTCGCCATCGCCTATAACCATTATCTGTTCTATAAAACGGCTTTGTTTCATGGCGTTTTCCAACAGCTGCGGGGCAATGTACTTACCACCGCTGGTCTTGAACATTTCTTTTTTACGGTCGGTTATTTTTAAGAAGCCGTCTTTGTCAATCTCACCTATATCACCCGTGTGGAAGTATCCGTCTTTAAGCACTTCATCCGTCTTTTCCTGGTCGTTATAATAGCCCATCATTACGCTGTCGCTTTTGGTAAGTATCTCGCCATCTTCGGCAATTTTTACTTCCACGCCTTTTAGCGGCCTGCCCACCGTGCCAATTTTAAAGCCACCATTGCGCTGGTCGTTAACAGCTATAACCGGCGATGTCTCTGTAAGGCCATAGCCCTCCATAACCGGAATTTCTGCTGCGGCAAACACACGGGCCAGCCTTGGCTGTATGGCTGCGCTGCCGCTTACCATAAGCCCTAATTTTCCGCCTAATCCTGCCTTCCATTTGCTGAATATAAGCTTGCGGGCTATCCACAGCTTAAAGCCATACCACGGGCCATTTGCACCATAAGGTTCATACTGCAGGCCCACATCTACTGCCCAGAAGAACAGCTTTTTCTTAATGCCGGTAAGGTCAGTACCTTTGGCTATAATGGCATCATATACTTTTTCTAAAAGGCGCGGCACGGCTGTAATAACATCCGGCGACGTTTCTTTAATATTGGCGCTTACCTTCTCTATACTTTCGGCAAAATATACCGATACACCTACATACTGGTAGATGTACAGTATCATGCGCTCATAAATATGGCAAATGGGCAAAAAGCTAAGGGCAACACTTTGGCCGGCTTCAAACGGAACACGTTCGGCACTCATAAGCACATTGCTTACAATGTTTTTATGCGAAAGCATTACACCCTTGGGCCTGCCTGTAGTACCCGATGTGTATATTATGGTAGCAAGGTCTTCGGCATCTATAGTTTCTTTTATGGCATCAACCTCGTTTTGGTTAGCCGTGTCTTTACCCAAATCAAGAATTTCATTCCAGCTTTTGCAGCCGGGCACATCTTCAAAAGAGTAAATGTCTTTCATGGTGGGCACATTGCCTCTAACCGAGGATATTTTTTGGTACAGGTCTTCGTTGCTCACAATAACAAGCTGAGCGCCGCTGTGGTTAAGTATGTACTCAAAATCTTCTTCGGCAATAGTAGGGTATACCGGTACGTTTTGCGCCCCGGTTTGCAGTATACCTATATCTGTAATATTCCACTCAGTACGGTTGTTGTGCGATATAACGGCAATTTTGTCGTCTTTTTTAATACCCATACGCAGCAGGCCGCGGCTAAAAGCATTGGCTTTATCAATATATTCCTGTGTAGATGTAGCCACCCATGCATCGCCATATTTGGTAACCAGCGCTTTGTCAAGGTTATATTTCTTTAACTGGTAATAAGGAAAGTCGAATAATCTTTTTATATCGCTCATCTGGATTTTTCAGGTTTTGTTCTACCAAATTATGAAAAAAATAGATATGCGCGCCTATAATATTGAAATAATAAAATAATCCTGTAAAAAATTGTTATTCTGCTACCTACATTAAAAAATCTAATGTTTAAAGGGTAGTTTTATACTGTGGCGTTTTATTTTTACTTGCCATCTCTTAGTGTTACGCTAAGCAGTTTGTAGCCATCTCGGGTTTTTAAGAATTGAAAATTATCCTGGCTAAATTGTTTGCCTTCATGGTTAATAATAATTTCCATCAACGGATATTTAGAGGTATCCAGCCCGCCGCAATTAGCTCTATAAGCATCAAATTGTGCATTCATATCATCCGGGCAAATAATAACATCCTGTATGCTTACCCAATATTCTGCACCCGGTTTTTTTATTTCGAGCATGCTTTTTTTAATAGCATCAAAATTTTGGGTAATAAAATCTGCGCTGGTTTGCCCCGTCCAGCCCGGGCCATTATCATCCCAGAAAATAATTTTAGTATAGCTGTGCGCAACAAGATTTTCGGGTGTAAGGTTAGTGAGGATATCCTGCTTTAAAAACTGCTCAAACTGTTTGTTAAAATCTATAAACGAAAGGTAGTTGCCATCGGTGGTTTTATAAGATACCCTGATTGCCTCTGCAGAGGAGGTGCTTGTAACCTGCGCCGAATAAAAGTCAATATAGCTTTCTGTATTAAAATTTTCAACAAGCACTTTATTCTGCGCGTTTATAAGGCAATCGGTACCGCCTTTCCAGCCCCAGTGGTTACAGCCGCCTTCTTCCTGTTTGTGCCAGTAACTTTTTTCAGCACCTTTTAGCGCCATAATGTAGCCGTTGCGGCACGGTGAGAGCGCGTTGTATTGTGCCGGTATGGCCACTTTGCCACTACCGTTAAACATACCCACACTGCCGTCTTTTCCGCTAAATTTTATAAGCCCCTCGCTCTCACAATCTAAAGTGGTATCAAGTGTCCACACGCTGTCGTGGCCTATTTGCCTGCCATTTTTGAGCAGGTAGTACATTTTATAATCTTTGGCCTCCATAACGGCAATAATTTTGTCAAACTTTACTGCGTGTGTAAGCCCGCTAAATTTTGGTTCTATCATTACTTTGCCCTCTGCATCTTTAAAACCACGGATATTATTGGCATCAAAAAATGCAGTCCAGGTGTTGTCCTGGCCGTAGCCCTGAAACAAAATCAGCAGAAAAATTATTTTATACCACATGGATTGTGAAGATGAGTGATTAGTAGTTTATATAAGCCCCTGCAGTACGCTGTTTTTAATAAGCTGTGCTGTGTTTTTATATTCGGTTTTGCGCAATATGTTAGTGCGGTGTTTTTTTACGGTTTCTACGCTTATAAAAAGGCTCTCGCCAATTTCGTTATTGTTAAGGCCTTCTGCAATACATTTTATAATGTCTATTTCGCGCTTGCTGAATTGTTTTACAGCGCTGGGCAGTATATCTACATTAAGGTTCATGTAAGAGGGCTCGCCGTTAAGCCCAAGTATAGAAAACTTATAATTGTTTGTAGTAGTAAGGTGCGTTATAAGCGTATGGATGTTAAGGCATTTGCCATAGCCGCCCTGGCTATCAAGCGTTAGCATAACCGCCTGGTGGTTTACCATGCCATAGGTGCCATCTTTAAGCTTTGCGTT
>JAZKDS010000306.1:0-1999 GCA_040387455.1 Bacteroidota bacterium | reverse complement strand
TGTTTACGTTTTGTGCAAATGCAGGGTCACCGGCCTGTGGTACATTGGTAAACACTTCATCAAAAAGGCCTACTTTATGAAACGTTACACCGGCCTTTAAACCAAGGGCAAGCCTGTGCTCGCCGCCTAATTTAAGCGTGTAGCTAAAGTCGGCATAAAGGTTGGTTTCTTTTACCGGCCCTATCTCATCTACAATGGCCGACAGGCCTAAACCTACGTTTTTGCCTACCGGGCTGTGGCCGCTAAAGGTGCCTGTGCTCGGTGAATCTTCTATGTCTACCCACTGCTTTCTATACAGCAAACCAAAAGATAAATTCTCTTTTGAGCCCGCATAGGCAGGGTTAATTACATTCATGTTGTACATGTACTGCGTGTAGTGCGGGTCTTGCTGGGCATTAGCATCCCATAAGCCGGCTAACGCAATTACTGCTGCCAGGTAAATTTTTTTCAATCGCATTTTTCTTTTTTATTGGTTAGCACCGTTAAAAATCGCAACATATTGATTTTTAAGCAATTAATAATATTGCTTAAATCAACAAAATGCAACCTTCAACATTACATCAAAAAAAGCGATTTTTTCGCAGACTTTTAGGGTTTTCTTAAGAATTTTTCTTAGCACAAATCATTTTTATGCTGCAAAAATTCAATTTCAATTGGTTTTAAAGGGGTTTTAGGCAATGTGATATGCACGCATTATAAAGCGGTAAAAGTGCTTAATTTTTCACTTTCGGACTTCGGAATCAAAAAATCAGAGTTCAGGATTTTACATTCAGATGAAGCACTACTCAAATTCAATTCCGGACCGGAACCTGAAACCTTAAACTTTAAACGCGAAGCTAACTATATTGTTTTCGCCGGCTTCTTACAAAAATTAACCCCAGAAACTGTTAAAGCCCAAAATACCGCCCATAGTTGGCGTCGTGTAAAATTATGTCGCAGAATGACAAAAAGAGGCCTTAAAACATGGCTTTTAAGGTGTGTTTTACAGGCTAAAAAGCCAAATGTTAAAGTGCTGATTTATGTTAAAAAACGTCGATAGCTTTGTACTACATAAATCAATTTAACAACAATTATGGCAACAACAATTGCAGATTACTGGTGGGTATTACCAGTGTTTTTAGGTATCGTGGGGTATAAATTTGTACTTCGCGTTTTTTTTGGAATGGTAATAGTGCCCGAAGACAAAATTGGGCTGGTTACTAAAAAGTTTGTGCTCTTTGGCGAAGACAAATCATTGCCCGACAGCCGCATTGTGGCCACTAAGGGCGAGGCAGGCTTTCAGGCGCAAACCCTTGCCCCGGGACTGTACTGGATGATGTGGATATGGCAGTACAGTGTAGATATGACATCGTTTACCATAATTCCGGAAGGCAAGATAGGCCTGCTGCTGAGCAAAGATGGTCAGGAAACCCCAACCGGCCGCATTTTAGCACGCCGCGTGGCGTGCGATAATTTTCAGGATGCCGTAGCGTTTCTTGATGCCGGCGGGCAAAAAGGCCGCCAGACTGCCTTTATTACTACAGGGTCATACCGTATTAATACCTTTTTGTTTGAGGTAGTGGTAACAGACCAGGTTAAGATATATGAAAATATGGTGGGCGTAGTAACCGCCCTCGATGGTGAGCCCATACCTATAGGCCAGATTGCAGGTAAATTTGTAGAGGGGCACAACAACTTCCAGGACCTTGACTCCTTTTTGGGCAGCGGGGGTAACCGTGGCCTGCAGCCGCAGGTAATGCTGGCGGGTACCTACTACCTTAATACCTGGGGCGTGCTGGTAGAGCAAATACCCATGACAGATGTGCCCATTGGTTACGTTGGAGTGGTTATATCATATATAGGAGAAGACGGCGAAGACATGACCGGCGAAACCTTTAAGCACGGTAACATTGTGGGCAAAGGCCAGCGCGGTGTATGGATGGAGCCACTGGGTCCCGGCAAGTATGCCATTAATAAGTATACTACAAAGCTTGAGGCCGTGCCTACCACTAACCTGGTG
>JAZKDS010000305.1:0-14722 GCA_040387455.1 Bacteroidota bacterium | reverse complement strand
CAGCGCCCACACGCCCAGGCCAATTATTATTATGGTGAGTATGGTGCGCAAAAGCTGGGTTTTAATAGAGCTAAAGGCTATACGGGTATTTTCCTGAAAGAGGTTAAACATGGCAATTTTTTTACGCCAACTAAAGTACGCAAAAAAGTTTCAAAGTTTTAAAGTTTCAGGTTTCAAAGTTTTGTTGTGAAGTTGGTTTGTTATTTGTTTCCTGAAATTTTGAGTTTTAAGTTTTTCACTCTGATTCTGAAATCCAAAAGTGAATAGTTAATATTTTTATAGGTTTTTACTTGTTTAATTTTAGTTAAAAACAGCTGTTTTTGACCCGTTTGAAATACCAAAAGTGAAAAATTAAGCATTTTTTTGCTGTTTTGAAGGACAATCTTCACACTAAAATGTTCAATCTAAAATGGGCTGCGTATATTTGCCGTTCAATAAAAAAATAGTTCAAAAAAATGGCAAAACCCGGAATACCAAAAGGCACAAGAGATTTTTCGCCCACCGAAGTGGCTAAGCGTCAATATATTATAGGGGCTATAAAGCATCATTTTGAGCTGTTTGGCTTTCAGCCGATAGAAACACCGTCTTTTGAGAACTCAGAAACCCTAATGGGCAAGTATGGCGAAGAGGGTGACAGGCTGATTTTCAAGATATTAAACTCGGGTAACTTCTTTTACGATAAAAAGGGTATAGCATTGCCTGAAACCCTTGACGATTTACTGGTAAATTCTGCCGAAACCATTAATAAAGAGCAACTTATAGATCTTAATAAGTTTACGGGCCGCATTTCTGAAAAGGCGCTGAGGTATGATTTAACAGTTCCTTTTGCACGCTATGTGGTTCAGCACCAGAATGATATAACATTTCCGTTTAAGCGTTACCAAATACAGCCGGTATGGCGCGCCGATAACCCCCAAAAGGGGCGTTTTCGCGAGTTTTACCAGTGCGATGCCGATGTGGTGGGCAGTACCTCTTTATGGCAGGAAGTAGAGCTGGTGCAGCTGTATGATGCTGTTTTCTCGACACTTGGTCTTAACGGTGCTACCATAAAAATAAACAACCGTAAGGTTTTGAGCGGTATTGCCGAAGTAATTGGTGCCAGCGATAAGCTGATAGATTTTACCGTGGCTTTAGATAAGCTTGATAAGATAGGCGAAGATGGCGTTAAGGCCGAAATGCTTGCTAAAGGCCTTGATGTACAGGCTATTGGAAAGGTGCAGCCGCTGTTTAATTTTACAGGTACCATTAATGAAAAGCTTGATAAGCTGGCCGAGTTACTTACTGATAGCCAGGAAGGTACAAAAGGTGTGGCCGAGCTGCGCTTTATTTGCGATAATGTAGCGGCTACTGGTCTGGGCAAGAGTATCTTAGATCTTGATGTTACACTGGCACGCGGACTTAATTACTACACAGGTGCTATATTTGAAGTGTCTGCACCTAAGGAAGTTAAGTTAGGCAGTATAGGTGGCGGTGGCCGTTATGATGATCTTACAGGCATTTTTGGCCTTAAAAATATGAGTGGGGTAGGTATATCGTTTGGTTTAGACCGTATTTACTTGGTAATTGAAGAGTTAGGCCTTTTTCCGGAAACGGTAGCAGAAGGTACTAAGGTGCTGTTTATTAACTTTGGCGAGGCCGAAGCGCTATATGCCCTTAAGGCTATTTCTAAACTGCGCGCAGAAGGCTTAAAAGCAGAGCTTTACCCAGATAATGCCAAGATAGGCAAGCAGTTTCAGTATGCTGATAAGCGCGGAATACCCTTTGCGGTGCTAACGGGTGGCGATGAAATGGCTAATGGCCTGTATACCCTTAAAAACCTGGCAACCGGCGAGCAGGAAACCGTTACTGTAGCGCAACTTACCGAGCGTATTAACTGGCTTAAATAAGTTTTATAAGTATTACATACAAAAAATCCCGCCTGGTTAGAGAGCGGGATTTTGTTTTTTAATAAGATGACAATGAGTAGGTTACTCTACTGCGTCAAGTACATTTACCTGATCTAAAGATACACTGCCAGTTGTATCCTGCAGGATTTCGATACCTAAAATTTCAAACGGGCGCTCAATTTGCAGGCCATTTGTTTCAATGTAATCTAATACCACACTGTCAAAACTTTCCGGATTCAGGGTAATTGCTACACTGTCGGTTAATTCGTTGTCAATAATAAAGTTGCGTAAAGCATCAAGGGTAATTTTCTCCATAATTGTTAAAGATTTAGGTAGGATAAAAGTAGATTATTTATCTGAATAAATAATTGTTAAAATTGTTAAACGTTGATAATTTAACATATTTTACAAGCTGTCAATCAGAATAATGTATAAAATCCTGTTAAAATTTAGAGATTTCCGAATGTTAAATCCCTTAAATGTTTATCTAATTTACAATTTTATGGTCATTTTACTTTGCGCTATAATTTAATTATAATAAAAAGTTGGCATTTAATGCAATAAATATAAAAGTATTGCGTTAGTCAAAAAAAATCTTACAATTATCTAAAATCTACAATGCCGCCACCTGTATCGCCGGTTTTTGGGGTATTATTTACGGCTTTTTCCCAGTCAATAGTTGGGTATTTCTTCTTAAACTCGGGTAAATCCCTAAAAAAGTAATCGGCTACAAATATCCTTGGTGTACCCTTAACTGCCTTATCTACATAGTTTAACTCACCCATATAGGTAATCTGGCCCGGCTTAATTTCAAACGGAATAGCAAATGGGTCGCTGTTGCTTACCATGCCCTGAGGCCCCACGTGGTCCAGGTAATTGTATGAGGTAAATGCATAGCTGCCCGGCTCTAACTCCAGGGTAAACAGATATGATTTCTGGCCATTAAAATCGCCATTAAACATACTTTTACGGTCTGTACGCCCGTTGATTACAATTTTTCCTGAATTGCGCTTGTTGAATTTCTGGCTACCTGTCTGCCCTTCATAAAAAAAGCGGTAAATATCATTTACGGGTACATCGCCTTCAAAGGTTATAGTGCCCATAACCAGGCCATTGATAGATGTTGTTGTAAAATTTTGTGGTGTGGTTGCAGCTGTTTTAGAGCCGCATCCGGCAAGAGATAATGCTATAGCAAGTAGTGTAAAAGCGTATTTCATAATGTATATAATATAGCAGTAAAGTTAGCGCAAATTGTAATGTCAGTTAGTTAAAACCCTTATATTTGTTGAAACCAACATAAAAATCATGAAAAAAATACTCCTTTTGTTACTGCTTGCAGCAGCGCCTGTTTTTGCACAAAACACTACTTTTAATCCTATTGGTAAATGGCAGGCTACAGATAAAGGCGAAGCTATAAGTATAACCTTTGATAAAGAGGGATATGTAACCATGCAAAGAGGTACTGAGGTTATAGGCGGCAAAAGTTTTGATATGGAAGGTGTTAAGGGTTCTATGACCTATAAGTTTGATCCTGAAGGTGTAAAAGGTCACCTTGATATGATTATGATGGTATTAGATACTCAGGAGTCGCGCACGCTTATGGCGCTTTATAAAGTTGTAAGCCCTGATGAAATAGTAATAGCTATAGACGGTATAGAACGCCCAGAGAATTTTGATTCTAAAGATGCCCTAACCTTTAAACGAGTGAAGTAATGAGAAGAATAGTTTCCTTATTTGTACTTGGGTTTATATTGTGCTCATTTACAGCTTCTACAACTGATTTTAGCCTTCTTGGTACCTGGAAAGCGGTTAAGAGCACTGAGAACCTTACGATAATTTTTGAAGCGGATGGTTTTAGTACCTGGAAAAATGGGGAAGAGGTTATGGGCGGTAAAAAATTTGAAATGGATGGTAAATTTTATCAAATGACTTATAAATCAGATATGTCGGTTAAGCCGCACCAACTGGATTTTATAATGACCGAGCTTGAAACAAAGAAAGAAAGAACCATGTGGTGTATATTTGAGGTGGTGTCTGACGATGAGATAAAAATTAATATGTCTGAAAATGAACGGCCTGTTGATTATGTAAGCGGTGGCGTGATGAAAAGAGTGAAATAAAATTTTAAATAGTTATGAAAAAATATTTTCTATTGTTTATTGCGGTATTTGCATTGAGCTCATTTACAGGTTCTGAGAAAGAATTTGATATTGTGGGCCGTTGGGAAAGTACTGTTGAAGGAGAAGTTTTTATATTTACTTTTGAGAAGGACGGTTATGCCTTTTTGCAAAAGGGTGATGTTACAATGGGAGGGAAAGAATTTGAAATAGCCGGAGAAAAAGCCTCTTTAACCTATACGGTTGATTATATTAAAACACCGCATCAGCTTGATATTGTAGTTACAAGGTTGGCAGCAAATGAAAAGCAAACCATGCTTAAGGGTATATTTAAGGTACAGGGCGATAATGAGATGCTGTTAGTAATGGGGCCAGAAAGGCCTGTAAGCCTTGAGGGTGCCGAGGCACTTGTGTTTAAAAGGAAATAATTTGCTACATGAGGTGTTTAAACCCTTTATACATGGAGATTGAAATAAAAAAGCGGCTATAAGCCGCTTTTTTATTAAGGATATATTTAAATCTTAATTATGCATTGTTGTAAATACTGGCAAATATCATGGTAAGTACTATGCTTACTGTAGCAATTTGTATACCTATAATAATGTTATTCTTTTTTGCACGGGATCTTTGATTTTCTGTTATCCTGTTTTTTTGGTTTGATAAGTGTTTTTTCATAGCGCATTTTCATTTTTATTAAACAATTCCTTATAGGATTCGTAAATTTAGGTAACACAACACGTAATAAAAAATTATTTAACATCAAATTTTCCATTTTAAAAATATTTTAACATTTTTTAACGATTTCTTAAATGATTGTCTGTCGTTTTTAAAATCATTAATCTTTAAGTACATTTGCGGCTTTATAGAAATACTGTGGGCAAGGAAATTGTTGTACTTATAGGCGGGCCGGGTAGCGGTAAAACCACTCTAATAGAAAAGCTAACCGAAAAAGGGTATACATGTTACCCCGAAATTTCGCGCGAAGTAATTATGGAGGCGCGCAGGCAGGGGATAGAGCAACTTTTTTTAGAGCAGCCACTGCTTTTTAGCGAATTATTGCTTGAGGGCCGTAAAAAACAATTTCATAGTGCTGTAGCAGATGATAGCCCACTTGTATTTATAGACAGGGGTATACCCGATGTTTTGGCCTATATGCATTATATAGGCGATGCTTATCCTGCTTTTTTTGATCAGGCGTGCCACGATCATAAATATACAAAAATCTTCTTTTTGCCGCCATGGGAGGCCATTTATACGGCCGATGATGCCCGTTATGAAAACTATGAGCAGGCAAAACTTATAGCTGCACACTTGCAGGAAACATACATAAAATATGGCTATAGCCTTATAGAAGTACCAAAGGATACGCCCGATAACAGAATTCTTTTTATCTTGGGGCAACTTTCTTAACACATACTATGCAGCAACAGGCGCTTGATACCCTGAAAAAATACTGGCAGCACACTGCCTTCCGCGAGCCGCAGGATAAAATAATCCAAACGGTTCTGGAAGGTAAAGATGCCTTTGCCCTTATGCCTACAGGCGGGGGCAAGTCCATTTGCTTTCAGGTACCTGCCATGATGCAGGAGGGGCTTTGCCTGGTTATATCGCCACTTATTGCACTTATGAAAGACCAGGTGCAAAACCTGGATAAACGTGGTATAAAAGCCATTGCGCTTACCGGAAGCCTTTCGGTAAACGAAATAAGCGACCTGCTGGATAATTGTAAATTTGGCGGGTATAAGTTTTTATACCTATCGCCCGAGCGTTTACAGGCCGACTGGATTATAGAACGCCTAAAAGACCTGCCCATTAGCCTTGTAGCGGTAGATGAGGCGCACTGTGTATCGCAGTGGGGGCATGATTTTAGACCGGCATACCTTAAAATATCAGCATTAAAAAAACACCTGGCCAAGGTGCCGTTTATGGCGCTTACGGCTTCGGCTACAAACCGTGTGCAGCAGGATATTATAACACAGCTTGGGCTTACAAAACCTGCTACCTTTAAAAAATCATTTGCAAGAGAAAATATTGCCTACATGGTTTTTGAAACCGAAGACAAGCTACACCGTATGCAGCAGATACTTACTAAAAATCAGGGATCTTCTATAATATATGTGCGCAACCGCAGGGCATGTCACGATGTTTCGGCACAACTGCAATCTTTAGGCTATACGGCTACATTTTATCACGGTGGCTTAAAGGAAAAAGAAAAGGAAGCCAATATGGCCCTCTGGATGGGTAATAAAGCCCAGGCTATGGTAGCTACAAATGCCTTTGGCATGGGTATAGACAAGCCCGATGTAAAAACGGTTATCCATATACAGTTGCCCGAAAATCTTGAAAATTATTATCAGGAAGCGGGCAGGTCAGGTCGCAATGGCGAGAAAGCTTTTGCCGTGCTGTTGGTTAACCCATCTGACATTCGAAGTACAAAAAGCCAGTTTATAGAGGTATTGCCCGATAAAAAGTTTTTACTTGAAGTGTATAAAAAGCTAAATGCCTTTTTGCAAATAGCTTATGGCGAAGGCCCTGAGCAAACCTATCCTTTTAATTTTAATGATTTTTGCCATAAGTACGGCTTTCCGGCAGTAAAGGCTTTTAATGCATTACAATTTTTAGACAGGCAGGGAGTACTTACACTTTCAAAAGAATTTAATGAAAAAGTAAGCCTTCAGTTCATCATTTCGAGTAAAGAGGTGATACGATACAATAGCCTTAATCCCGCAGATGAAGAAGCTGTGCTAACCATACTGCGCAATTATACCGGCATTTTTGAGGCAGAAACGGCTATTAATACCGCTATGGTAGCAAAAAAGGCTGGTATGACAGAAGCTGAGTTGCTTACTATGCTTCAAAAAATGGAACAAAAAGGTGTGGTTACGGTTCGCACAAGCGGTAACGATAGCAATATTGTATTTAATGAGGTTAGGGAAGACGAACATACCATCAACCGTGTTGCTAAGTTTTTGCAGCAGCAAAATGAAATTAAAGCCCGCCAGTTTGATAGCGTGGTGCATTATACAACTGATGCTGCACATTGTAAAAGCAGGCTGATACTGGAATACTTTGATGAGCAAACTACCACAGATTGTTGTATATGCTCTTATTGTGTAGCAAAAAAACGCCAGCCAAAAAGCCCTGTTGAAACCGCTACGGCCATTATGGAGTTGCTTAAGGCAGGCGAACTCAACTCTCGGGAAATAGAAAGCCGCATGGGATTAACCCCGCAGGAAACGGTTTTTGCCATAGACCTGCTGCTGCAAAACGGCAGGATAAAAATTACTAATTACAACGAATACGCACTATTATAATGGAAGAGCTTAAGATAGTTTTTATGGGCACGCCCGATTTTGCCGTGGGCATATTAGATGCCATTTACCAACGCAACTACACTATTGTAGGCGTTATTACTGCTGCAGATAAACCGGCCGGGCGCGGGCAAAAGGTAAAGTACAGCGCGGTTAAAGAATATGCGCTTGAAAAAGGACTGAACCTGTTGCAACCCACAAACCTTAAAGATGAAACTTTTTTAGAGGAGCTAAAAAGCCTTGGGGCTAACCTGCAGGTAGTGGTAGCTTTCCGGATGTTGCCGGAGGCAGTTTGGCGTATGCCTAAACTGGGCACATTTAACCTGCATGCATCGTTATTGCCACAGTACAGGGGGGCAGCGCCAATTAACTGGGCTGTTATTAATGGGGAAGAAAAAACGGGTGTTACTACCTTTTTTATAGATGACAAGATTGATACCGGTGCAATGATATTAAAAGCAGAAACCAATATTAGCCCCGATGAAAGTGCCGGCGAACTGCATGACCGCCTGATGAACCTTGGTAAAGATACTGTTATAAAGACGCTGGGGCTTATACAGGGAGGTAATGTTGCTACAACCATACAACCGCAGGAGGAAGATATAAAAACGGCTTACAAGCTTAATAAAGACAATTGTAAAATTGACTGGAATAAGCCGGGAGCGCAAGTACACAATCTGGTGCGTGGGCTTAGTCCATATCCGGCGGCATGGACAAATATTAGTGATGATGGGCAGGAGTGGAGCGTTAAAATTTATGAAACTGAATTTATTAGTGAAGACCATGATTTGGTGTCAGGCACTGTTGTTGCTGATAAAAAGGAAATGAAAGTAGCAGTAAATGATGGTTTTGTTTATATAAAAAGCCTGCAAATGCCTGGTAAGAAGCGCATGAACGTTAAGGAGTTGTTAAACGGGCAGTTGTTTTCTGATGAAGCAAAAGCATTTTAAAGCTATAAAACACACCTTTTTTAGGAAATTTTAATAAAACAAGCGTTTGAATTAACAATTCGGAAAAAGTTATCAACAATTAAAGTGAAAAGTGCAGAAAACCCTTGCGTGGTATGGATTTCCTGTTAAATTTGTAAGACAGGAATTTGGAAAACAATAATTTTAACCAAACAATTAATAACAATTATTATGAACAAATCAGAATTAATCGACGCAATGGCTGCTGACGCAGGAATTTCTAAAGGTGCAGCAAAAAAAGCATTAGAATCATTTGTTAGCAACGTTAGCGATGCACTTAACAAAGGCGGCAGGGTTTCACTTGTAGGTTTTGGTTCATTTTCGGTATCTGGCCGTGCTGCCAGAGAAGGTCGTAACCCTCAAACAGGTAATACTATAAGCATTGCTGCTAAAAATGTAGTTAAGTTTAAGCCAGGTGCTGAACTTGACGCACACGTAAACAAATAATTGATATTTACGGTTATAACATAAAACCTCTCATTATTGAGAGGTTTTTTTTTAAAACTTTGATAATTTTTTTGGCTGGCGTGATTTTTCTCTATAAATTTATTACAAATTGTAAGGATATGATTTCACTTAAACCCAAAAAGGGGCATCTGCTGGTTGCAGAACCGTCTACAATAGGAGATCTTTCTTTCAACAGGTCGGTTGTTCTCTTGGCAGATCACAATTCTGAAGGCTCGATAGGTTTTATCCTCAATAAACCATTGGGGTATACCATTCATGACCTTATCCCTGAAATTGAGGGTACATTTAAAATTTATAACGGTGGCCCTGTAGAGCAGGATAACCTGTATTTTATTCACAATATACCGGAGCTGATACCAAATAGTATTGAAATATCTAACGGTATTTACTGGGGTGGCGATTTTGAATCTACAAAAGAACTTATCAATCGCGGACTTATTAAAAAGAACAACATAAGGTTCTTTTTAGGGTATAGCGGATGGAACCCTCACCAGCTGGAAGATGAGCTGGAAGAAAACTCGTGGATAATTTCTGAAAACAGTTACAGTAATAAAATTATAGGCAAATCGAGCGCTTCTTTCTGGAAAGAAAAAATTATGGAGCTGGGCGGCGAATATCTAATATGGAGCAACGCTCCGGAAAATCCGGCGCTTAACTAAACCTTATTTTTGCATTAAGCCTTTTAACTACATCTGCTGCAAATATTGCTGCAAATTCCTTTTTACGGTATTTGGTTATGGGCTGCACGCCCATAATTACATTGGTAATAAACAGTTCGTCAGCCTTTTGAAGGTCAAATGGCGATATTGATTTTTCTTCAACTTCTATACCTTCTATTTTTTTAGCAAGCTCCAGTATTTGCTTGCGCATAATCCCGTTTAGGCAGCCATCTGCAAGGGGTGGGGTTACAAGTTTGTTGCCCGTTAGCATAAACAGGTTGCCCTGCGTGGCCTCAATAACATTTTTATCGTCATTAACCAGCAGGCAGTTGTTATAGCCGTTTTCATCGGCAAATATGGCGGCAGTTATGTGCACGGCCTTATTAGTGGTTTTAAGCGTAGATAAAAGCTGTTTTGTTACGTAGTAGTCCCTAAATAGTTCGGCTTCATACATGGCATCGCTAAAGCTGTACAGCGCATTAGGCAAAGACTCTCCGGTAATAATAAACTCTGCATTATTATCTGTAGGTAAATACCTGCCTCCGGGCTTGCGGTAAAAACTGAGGCGCACCCTGTGCGATTGCCCTGCCGGCAATGCTGCCACAAGCTGGCTAACCTGGTCTTCCATATACTCCTGAGTAAAGCGCATGGGTATTTCCATACGCAAAATGCGCATAGAGGCCATGAGCCTAAAGTAATGGTCTTCGGCAAAAAGTATTTTGCCATCCAGTATTTTTATGGTTTCAAAAACAGCATCGCCATATAAAAAGGCCCTGTTTTGGTGTAGTGCAATATCTGCTTCGGCTACTAAAGAGCCATTAAAATTGATCATAAAAAAAGCCCCGAAAATTTCAGGGCAAATATACTTTTAAAAAAATAAACATAAGGTTTAAACAGAGCCTAAAACGTGTTTAAGGTCTGATATCTGGTTTTCCCATAGTTGTTTTGATTCGGCCATATCGTCTTCTTCTGCAAAATCTACTACCATAAGAGATACATCTTTAGTAATTTCATCTACCAGTATGCGAAGTTCAAAATAATAATCACTATCGTTATTTTCTGTATCCACCCATCTAAATTTTACTTTCTCGCCACTTTTTTTAGAAGACATGCGTGCTTTTTCTTCGCTATCATCCCAGATGAAAGTAAAAAACTCACCACGAGAGTTTACATTGTCGGCAAACCATTCAGACAAACCAGAGGGTGTAGATATATATTGGTATAACAACTGGGGGGAAGATGTTATAGGAAATTCAAGTTCGTACTTAATTTTTTCGTCCATTTTGTTTTCGTAAATTTTTGGAAATATATAATATTTAACATTCAAAAAAAAGGTTTTTAAAAAATATTTTTTTTAGCTAAAATATATTTGCAACCTTTAAAATTAGTTTTATATTTGCACCCGCATTCAGCAAGGATGTGAGCCGAAAAAATGGCGAGGTAGCTCAGTCGGTTAGAGCGCAGGATTCATAACCCTGAGGTCACGGGTTCAACTCCCGTCTTCGCTACAAAAATATTTTATTTAAAACGAGCTGGTTAGTGTATATTAACCAGCTTTTTTATGCATAATATTTTACTACATTTGCAGAAAGTACACAAAATAGCACTCGTTTTGTTATTTAAAAAGAAATTCACAAAACCAAAAATCTATACTGGAGAAGTTGATACTGCTTTATGGAATAAACTCTTAAAAGTGGAGCACAACAATGCTTTTGGAAAAAATTGGTATGTCTATTATAATTTTATTGATGACTGCACCAATAAATTAAAACGTATGCCCTACATAAAAGGTGGTGCAAAACTCTGTAGATGTTACACATGACCTTAGGGTAAGCTGGTAGGAAAATATCAAACACGTGGTTTTTCAGTTGCTGTTACAATGCATCCTGACGGAAGTTCAACTTGGGGATATCTAACCAATCACAATTTTCAAAAAGTCTACCATATTTCATCATCATCATCAATATGGCCATAAAATACATAAATATAGATCTAATCCAGAAAAAAAGAATAATTGGTACTTGTGAATTTGTATCAATTGTACAGCAAAATGATTTTGACAAAATAGAAATTAAGAACTTAAATTTAAATGAAGAAATAGAAATTAATCATAAAGTAAATATTTCAATTTTAATTTTAATAAATAAGGTTTATTTAACGGTTTTTGATATACAAATTTTAGAATTCTTACAAAAGAAAAATCAAGAATTCACTTATAAAGTAAAATACTTTTCGAATAAATTGAGTAGTTTTAATCAAGTCTGCTTAAGAATATTTAATGAGTGGCAGAATGAAATACAAAATAGTTGGGAAGGATTTGAAAGTGTACGAGAGAAATATGCATGGATAAAATGTTGCAATATCCTAAATGGGGTTTCAACATCTATTGACTTAAAAAATAATTATATCATAAATGGAAATAATATAAAACATCCTGTTGATTTACATTGTTTATTTGGGGAGTTATTTATGGGTAAAAGAGGCTATATGGGAAAAGATTATAATTCTTTTATAGATTGTCTCACTCAAGTAGGACTTGATGGTAGTTCAAATAAGCATAGTTCCAAAATTACAATATTGAATTATGAGAAATTAGATAAAACAATTTCAAAATTCAAAAATCATTCGGGATATATAGATGCTATAATAAATGAGTTCAAAATAAGTGGTTTTCATATTATAAAAAGATAAATTTTAGCTTTTATGGTTGGTTCAGTCGATACAAAAAGCACTCTTTTTTATTTTTAATTGAAAAATAAAATCAGCAATCAACCGAATTTTTTTCAACTAAAAAAAGCTATTTTTGAAAAGTAATGTACGTTCTTACAAAAAAGTTGATACTCATGCAAAGCATTTATTGAGTAGTAATCTAGTGTTATAAGACCAAGGGCAGGAACTGGATCAGCAAACGGGCATAAAATATACAAATTATGAAACTTAAAGTAATTGATTTTAATTTTACATTAAATACTGAATGGGTTTTTAAGCTTTTCAATGAAGCAGACCCTTCAGCTATATATTATATTATGGATGATGATTTTTATAAACTACATAATATAAAAACTCCGGTAACGAGGCCAGTTTCAGATTCTCTTAGAAAAGAATCGATTGTTTATGCAGAAATTAAAAATATCGAAAATATGAATATTGTGGTAAAAATAATAGATTTCATACCATAACGGTTAAGGTGCAATTACAATGTGTTTTTATAGAGTAATTTATATCATCTGTTTATTGGTGTTTTTTAGCACTTACTCCCAAAACCAATCCAATATCTGGTATTTTGGGGATAAGGCTGGTGTGGATTTTAATAGCGGGGCACCTGTAGCCATAACCGACGGGCAAATGTATGTAGACGAGGGCTGCTCTACAATATCTGATATTAACGGGCAAATGCTCTTTTACACTAACGGTATACAGGTGTGGGATAGAAACCATAATGTTATGCCTAGTGGTAATAACTTTATGGGCAATAACTCCAGCACCAAGTCATCAGTAGTAATACTTAAGCCGGGGTCTTTCCTAAAAACGGACTTCCAATTGTGTAATTACTTTTCTTAACATGCAATCTAAACCTGCAATGACATTACACACCTATAAAATAACTCATAATAATATTTAGTTGAGGTTTTTAAACTCATTGGGTGCCATACCCACTTTTTGTTTGAATAAGCGTGTAAAATGCTGCTGGTATTTAAACCCAAGTTCGTCTGATACTTCGGTAATTGTTTTGTTAGTGGCCAGTATTTTTTCTTTGGCAACTTCAATAAGTTTAGATTGTATGTAATCAAGTGCAGTTGTACCGGTTTCTTTTTTGATGAGGTCGCCAAAGTAATTTGAAGATAGATTTAATTGTTGGGCAAAATAAGCCACTGTTGGCAGCCCTATTGTTGCCGCCTTGCCCAATTCAAAATAATCATTTAAATGCTGTTCAAAACGGGTTAAAACATCATTATTTACATGCGTGCGGGTTGTAAACTGGCGGTCATAATATCGCATACAATAGTTTAAAAACAGTTCGATATTAGATACAATAAGCGTTTTACTGTGCTTGTCAATGTTCATTTCTATTTCGGAGGCTATTTTTTCGAGGCAGTCATTAATGGTGGCACGCTCTTTTTTAGAAAGGTGCAAGGCCTCATTTACCTGATAAGAAAAGAAAGAGTAGTCTTTAATAATTTTACCTAAATGCGTACCGGCAATAAAGTCAGGATGAAAAACCAGGGCTTTACCCCAAGGTTTAATTTTTTTGCCTTTACTGTCTATGCCGTATACCTGCCCCGGTGCAACAAATACTAAAGTGCCATCATCATAATCATAGGGCTGGCAGCCATACTGTATATCGCCACACTTAATATATTTTAAAAAGACGGCATAAACACCCATGTACCTGCGGAAGTACTGAAACGACGGAATCTGGTCAAAATCTACAGCGCTTACAAGTGGGTGCAATGTATCAGCACCTACTGAATCGTTATATTGCTTAACCGTATCAATCCTTTCTATCGCCTTCATTATAAATCATTTTAAACAAATGTATTAAATCTCTCAACCGGTTGTATATTCAATATTTCAAATCAGTAAAAGTGGTATATATACCTGTAAAATGTATAAAGCCTAACCTGTTGATTATGCCGAAATTTGTGATACACTTTTTATAAGGAAAAATACAACCATATGGCAACTATAATGAAACCCCTTTTAATTATTGCTTTGGCAGTGGCTACGGTAGCGTGCAACAACAAACAAACTGAAAATAAAATGGAAACTAAAAAACAAGAAACTACATTGCTTTTCCCGAAAGGTGAACGGACACCCGCAGAATACTTTACAGGCAATGCTTATTTGCACATGGTAGTGCTGCGCTCTAAGAACAACGATTTTGTAATAGGGAGCGTAACTTTTGAACCCGGCGCCCGTACCAACTGGCATACACATCCTAAAGGGCAGGTGCTTATTGTAACCGAAGGCGAAGGGCTGTATCAGGAGAAAGGCACACCCGCCAGGATTATAAGTAAGGGAGATACCGTAGATATTCCTGAAAATATAGAACACTGGCATGGTGCGGCCGCAAATACTAAAATGGTGCACTTAGCCATTACTAATTATTTAGGAGAGGTAAACGCCACCTGGTTAGAGCCTGTAAGCGATGCAGATTATAATCAGGCTAATAATAAATAAAATTTATGACCAGAAAAATCACCGTAAGATTACTACTGTTCCTTATAATGATTTCTACAACAATGATTGCACAAACCAAAATTGCCGAAACGCCTGCCCTTACTGCTTACCAGCAAAATATGGCTGCCATAG
>JAZKDS010000304.1:0-3112 GCA_040387455.1 Bacteroidota bacterium | reverse complement strand
GAGCTATAAGCTTCGAGAAGTCTTTTTTCTTAGAAGTGTACTGTTGTGCGTTTTCCATTTGCTAAAATTAGCTTTTTATATATTTATTAATTGATTAAGTTGTTAGCAAATAATGTTCATAAACTTTACATTTTGTTAACAACCCAAAAAAAATCCGAAGCAGCAGGGCTTCGGATAATTTACCAGTTTGGGAGTGTTTTCAGGATTTAATCCTTAAACTCGCCCATTTTACTGTACTTATCCATTCTTTGTGCTACAAGCTCTGTTGTTGATAAGTCTTTCAACTCGTTATAGCCTTTTAAAATATATTCTTCAACGCTTTTAAATGTGGTTTCCCTGTCATAATGGGCGCCACCAAGCGGTTCTGGTATAATATCGTCTATCAGTTTATTTTTTTTCATGTCAAAGCTGGTCAGCTTAAGGGCTTCAGCAGCCTGCTCTTTGTATTCCCAGCTCCTCCATAGTATAGATGAACACGATTCTGGAGAGATAACGGAGTACCATGTGTTTTCTAACATGTATACTTTATCGCCCACACCTATGCCTAAGGCACCACCAGAGGCTCCTTCGCCTACTATAATGGTAATTATAGGTGTTTTAAGGCGGCACATTTCAAAAATGTTTCTTGCAATGGCTTCGCCCTGTCCGCGCTCTTCAGCCTCAAGGCCTGGGTAAGCGCCCGGGGTATCTATTAAGGTTACTACCGGAATGCCAAATTTCTCTGCCATCTTCATTAGCCTTAGTGCCTTGCGGTACCCTTCGGGGTTTGCCATACCAAAGTTGCGGAACTGCCTTGTTTTAGTATTAAAGCCTTTTTGCTGGCCAATGATCATAAAGCTTTGTCCGCCTATTTTGCCAAGGCCACCTATCATGGCTTTATCGTCTTTAAAAGAACGGTCGCCAAAAAGCTCCAGGAAGGTATCGCCGGTAAGCGCCCTAACGTGGTCCATAGTGTACGGCCTGCTTGGGTGGCGCGATAGCTGCACCCTTTGCCATGCACTTAGGTTTTTGTATATGTTTTTCTTGGTTTCAAGAAGTTTTCCTTCAATTTGCTTGCAGGTTTCAGATACGTCTACGTCTGATTCCTGGCCTATAATTGTGCATTTGTCTAACTGCTCTTCCAGCTCCTTAACGGGTAGCTCAAAATCTAAATATTCCATAGTAAAGGCAGGTTTCTTAAATTAGGTTGAAGCTACAAAGATAAAAATTTCTGATTTAGAAATCCATACCTTTTAGTCATTTAGTTTGCAGCCTGGCTGCGGTTTTTAAATATACCGTTGAGTATCACGGTAATGAGTATGATGGCTGCACCCATGTAAAACGTCCATGGCATTTTTTCGTTGTCTTTAAATACCAGTAAAGCAAGAATTATCCCATAAACGGGCTCCAGGTTTATGGTTAGCATCATGGTATATGGGGTAATGGTTTTCATTACCTGCACGGCGGCTATTTGTGCGTAGGCCGTACAAACCGAGCCCAGTAAAAACAGCCAAAGCCAATCGTTTGCCGATAATGTAAAGAATGCAGGGGTAAACTGGCCGGTAAAAAACAGGTATATTGAAAAGAAAAAGATACCGCCAAATAACTCATAAAACGATATGGTTACCGGGTTGTGCTCTTTGGCAAACTTGCCGTTGATGATAGCAAAAACGGTTGATAGGAAGGCCGACAGCAGCGCCGTGAGCATACCGATAAGGAAGTTGCCCTGAAAATGGAAAATGATGTACAGCCCTGCAATTACCATAAGCCCAAAGATAACCTCATAAAAGATAATTTTGCGGCCATAGAGCAATGGCTCCAGCAATGAGGCAAAAAATGCGCCGGTGCTAAGGCACGCCAGGGTTATAGAAGGGTTGCTTATTTTAATGGCGTGGTAAAATGTGAGCCAGTGTAGCGCAATAATAAGGCCTGCCAGCATAAACTGCACAAACATTTTGGCCGAAATTTTAAATGGAGATTTAGCCACAAGGGCATATATTACCATTAGTACTACAGCTATACACATCCTGAACCATACCAGGGGCATGGCGCTAAGTGTAATGAGCTTGCCCAGCACAGCGGTAAAGCCCCACACAAATACTATAAAGTGCAGGTGCAGGTAGTTTTTAAGGTTATCGCCTTGCATTGCGCAACAGGTATATGGCTAGTATGCCAAAGCTAACGTTAGGTATCCAGACGGCTATAAGCGGAGACATGCTCGATTTTTCGGCAAGGGTGCCAAAAATCTTGTCGATAAATATAAAGCTAAAGGCAAGGCCTATGCCTATGGCCAGGTTAAGCCCCATACCGCCACGACGTTTCATACTGCTTACCGCCACAGCTATAATGGTTAGGATAAAGGCTGAAATGGGTATGCTGTATTTTTTATATTTTACCACCAGGTAGGCATTTATATTGCCCGACCCGCGCTGCTGCTCGCTCTTTATAAACTTGTTAAGTTCGCCCAGTGTCATGGTTTCGGCAGCATAAATGGTAGGGGTAAGGTCATCGGGCTTAAAGTTGAACTTAAACTTTTTTGTAGGTTCGCTTTCCAGTTTATCGCCCATATCGGTTATGGTGCGTTTGGTGTAGCCGCTAAGCACATAGGTGCTGTCTTTAGGTTCCCACTTAATAAGGCTGGCGTTAATAATATAGTCCAGCTTTTTGTCTTCTTTCTTGTCTTTAGTAAACTTAGATTTTTCGAGCTTAAAGTTTACGCCGCTGTTGCTGGTATAGCTGTAGCTGCTTACATAAACGGTTTCGGTCTCGCTAATTTTTTTGTATACCTCAGTACTTTTGCGCACTTCGGCATTGGTTTTAAGATAGGTGTACCTAAAATCGTTAAAGCCTTTGCTGGCGCTGGGCACAAAAAAGAAACCCATAAGCAATGCCAATATAGATATAAGGCTTGCACCCACAAGATAAGGCCTTAAAAAGCGCGTAAAGGATATGCCCGAACTAAGTATGGCAATAATCTCGGTATTATTAGCCAACTTGCTGGTAAACCATATTACCGAAAGGAACAGGAAGATGGGGAAGAGCAGGTTAGCAAAATAAATGGTAAAATCGCCATAGTAAGCGGCTACCTTTAAAAAAGGCACTTTTTTGTCGAGTATCTTATTTATTTTCTCTG
>JAZKDS010000303.1:0-4695 GCA_040387455.1 Bacteroidota bacterium | reverse complement strand
CAGGATAATTTTAAGGCGGGAATTGGTGTATACCACAATATCTTTAATGGCATTGATGGAAACAATAAATTTGCGGCTCACGCGATAAAACTGCTTTGGGTCGAGCTCTGTTTCCAGTTGCTCCAATGTGTTTTCCAGCAGGTAATCACGGTTATCGGTAGTATGTATGTAAGTACCTTTGTTTTCGCTATAAAAGCACTCGGCATCCTCAATATTAATCATCTTGAGGTGCTGTCCCATTTTTATGGTAAAACGCTTTTTATAGACTTTTTCGCCCGGGTTGGCCAGCATGCGCTTAATCTGGTCAAAATCTAATGAAAGCGGCTGTGCTTTAGGCTGCCTCTCTCTAAATTTATGTACCGCAGCCTCCAGTTCATCTTCATCAATAGGCTTAAGCAGGTAATCAATACTGTTAAGCTTAAAGGCCCGCAGGGCATACTCATCATAAGCTGTGGTAAAAATCACGGCACTGCTAATGGGCATGGCCTCAAAAATTTCAAACGAAAGCCCATCGCTAAGCTGTATATCCAGAAAAATAAGGTCGGGCTGTGGGTTATTGCCAAACCATTCTAATGATTCTTCTACAGAGTGCAGCATGGTTTGCGCGTCAATATCAAGTTTTGCAAGTTTGCGTTGCAGCAGGCGTGCCGCAGGCTTTTCGTCTTCAATTATTATTACGTTCATTCTTTCAGGTTCAAAGTTTAGGGTTTAAGGTTTAGCGCAGGAAAACGCTTCGACAGGCTCAACATCACTGAAAACTGTTATCTGCTATCTGTTACTACTCCCACCTCTTGTTAGAGCCTGGCTTATTATCCATGTATTCCTTAATCTTGCGTTCTTCCCAGTCGGCACCAAAAAACACATCGGTACCAAAAACAGCAAAGCCATGGCACAACAGGCCAATACCCCAAAATAGTGCGGTACTAAAGGTGCTCCAGTGCCAAAAGTTCTCGCCGGCATCCAGGCTAACTGCCTTAATTACAAGCAGCATAATATTTACCAGTATATAGGCCGCCATGTGCGAGTAAAAGCCTTTTATAGATTTTATTTTTTTGCGGGCTTTATTAAGCTTAATCTGGTCTTCAAATGTATCTTCCATAATGTGTGTTTAAAAAATTAAGTATTGATTGCTTTATTTCAACCCTTTACATAGCCTGGTCTTTTTCCATAAATTCTTTAAGCTTGCGGCTCTCCCAGTCTTTGCCTAAAAAAGGCACCCACCCAAAGGCAAACATACCCTGAATGATAACACCCGTACCCCAGCCCACTATACTAAACCAAAACCAGTGAAACTCCGGCACATACTTTAGGTTAATGTATATAAGTATAGGAATGGTTACACTATAGCACGCAATATTATAATAAAAACCCTTAATTTCTTTTATCTTATCCTTAGCCTTTTTGTAGGCTATACTGTCATTTTCAGATTCGTTAAACTGCTCCATAATGATTTTTTTGATGATGATTGAACCCTAATGTATTCATTATCTGGCATCTGTTATCTTGCCTCAGGATATTACTTCCATTCGTTATTTCTGTCTTTATCCATAAGCTCTTTAAGCTTACGCTCCTCCCAGTCGGCACCCAAAAACGGCATGTAGTTAAATACCGTCATACCATGAATGGCCACGCCTATTCCCCACCCTAATGCAGGGTATAAAAACCACCAGTGCTCCGGGCTGGTTATCATATTTAGTATGGCCAGGCCGGTTATTACAACAATGTAAGAGAACAGGTTGCCATAAAACCCTTTCATTTCTTCTACCTTTTTTTGTGCTTTTTTATAGGCACTGTCTTTTTCATTAAAATATGTTGTTTCCATAATTGTAACTTGTTTTGTTAATACCGGTAATCTTACCGTAAAATGTTTTTCAGATTCTTCTACCTGCACCTTTCGGGCAGTAATTATAGCATAGCGGCTCACAATATTTTGCAGGCCAACACCTTTCCTATCCTGTAACACCTCTTTTTTCTGGAGGTCATTTTGTACCACCAGGTAGCCGTCTTTTTCAAATATCCTTATGTGCAGTGGCTTTTGCTGGCTCACAATATTATGCTTTATGGTATTTTCTAAAAGTAATTGCAATGATAGCGGCACCACCAGCGCATCGGGGTTAGAAATATCGGGCACTTCATAAAACACGCTGTTTTCAAAACGCATTTTAAGCAGGTTCATATAGGTTTTGGCAAAAGCCAATTCTTCCTGCACGCTAACCAGTTCTTTATCTTTTTGCTCTAAAACATAGCGATATACCTTACTGAGCGATGTTGTAAAACGCTGGGCATTTTCAGGATTTTCTTCTATAAGCGAGCTTAGTACATTAAGGCTGTTGAATAAAAAATGTGGGTCTATCTGATTCTTAAGTGTTTCAAACTTAGCAGAAGCTGTACCTGCAATTATCTTTTGCTGCTTTACCCTGTTTTCCTGATACTTTTTATAAAAATGGAACAGGTGCAGCGAGAACGTAATAACAAGCGTAACAATCATGGCAACATAATAGTTGCTTATCCTTTCATCCCTAAAAAATTCCAGTAATGTTTTGCCTTCCATAAGCACGTCTTCAAAAACGCGCAGCAGGAATATTATTAAAAACGATACTACAAAAGAACTTATAAAGCCCGCCAGCAACCTTTTAGCCGACATGCGTACGCCTTTAAAAATCCAGTCCATTACCATAAAAACACCCATATTGCCCAGGTGCAGCATTATGGTATAAAACATTACATATAAAAACTGCCTTATAAGGTCATCATTCCACCCCAGTGGACGGCCGCCGGCAAGCGCAATGCCATACAGCACTATAAAAATGATAAGCCCCAGCCCTAATGCCCTAAAAAACTCTCTTATTATTACAGGCTTCTTCATACTTTATCGTTGGTTGCTATAGTGGCCTTTAAAACTTTAAGCAACTGGTACAGGCTGCCCATAAACCAAAACACTAATATAAAAGTGCTCCACCTTACCACATCTGTAGTGCGCACAATGGCTTTGTTGTAGCGCTGTAGCAGCTTTAGTATTTTTTCCTGGGTATTGATGTCGGTTATATCCTCGGGATAGCCAAAGGTGCTTAATGATGGTGTACTGGGCAATATAAGCCACATTACCATTAAAAAAGCCCCTGTTAAACCTGCAGCCACCTGTAGCTTGGTTATCTTATCCTTGACAGGGTTACCTGTAGCCTTTACAAAAAACTGAAAAACCCCCGCCGCCACTATAAAAGGTATAATTATATATACCACATCAATATCTTCAAACATATTTTATTTATTACATTCTTTAAGCGTTTCTTCCGCCCTGTCTTTACCCCAGCTTGGGTGAAAAGCGGTTTCGGGTTTAAAGTTAGCAAAAAGTGTAACAGCACGCGCCACTTCATCACACATTGGCTTAGTATCGGTGCCAAAATACTTAGCTCCGCCTATCTCAAACTCTGCCTTGCCAAACACGGCACGCGGGTTTTTAGGGTCAAGCTTAATAGCTTTATTATATATATCAATAACCTTAGCACTAAGCTTCATACCGTTGTTCATAGGGTCATATACAATCCAAGCGGTGTGTATCATAGCCTGCATTACTAACAGCTCTGCATTATCCGGCGATATGCCATCGGCAATATCCTGGGCGGCCTGCGCCTTGGTTAGCAGCGCGTTTATTTTTTCTTTATCCTTGGTTTGAAAAGCTTCGGTTGTGTTAACAAGCGCCACATAGTAAGACGGCAACCAGTTGTTTTTTTCGGCAGCGGCTATGCGCTCAAATAGGGCCGAAGCCTCTGTAGATTTCCCTTCGCTCCAAAGGGCAAATGCTTTTTGCATACCGGTTTCATACTGGGTTTGTGCACTTACAAAGCTGCAAACAAAAAGTACCATTGCTGTAATTACTCGTATCATAATATTTAGGTTTAAATTAGTTGTTGTTTTTTGATAGGTCAAAGGTGCGTACAAAAAACCGGTGGTAAAAAAGCTTGTTACCGAGTTGTAGATTTAAGGGGATGAGTTGTGAAATTTTAATTCGCCCCCATTATAAGCCTGCCTTTATAAGTAAATAAGGTACTACAACAGCATAAAACAGCTTAGTAAATAATGGTTTGGCCAATTTTTATATCTTTGGATAAAACACACATGCCATGAAGCACCTGCTATTACTGATGCTGCTATGTACAAGCCTCAGCTCTTATGCCCAAACCAACTGCGACCATTTTAAAGTGGGAAAATTTGAATATACTGCCCCAGAAATGAAGGGGTTTACCATCATCCGCACGGCAACTACCCAAACCGAGATTGACAACAACACCGGCGCCGAAGTAAGCGGCCCTATTGAGTGGATAAGCGATTGTGAGTACGTAATGACCTGCAAAAAGATAACCATGAAGGATATGCAGCACCTTATCAATAAAAAGATTACCACTAAAATAACAAAGTCAGAGGGCGAAAAATACACCTGTACCGCTACCTTTGAAGGTATGGAATTTAATATGGAAATAATAAAAGTAACCGACCAATAGCTTATGAACCTCAAAAACACCGTATTTACCTGCCTTAGCCTTGTATTTTCTTTTACGGCACTTGCCCAAAATGAAACCTCATTAAACGGCTTTCAGCTAGAGCAATACCGCGAAACCACGTTGGGCGAATTTGGCAAGCCTACCCAGCAGGATAAACATGAAGATGGCGTGGAGTATGACATTTTTATAATAAGCC
>JAZKDS010000302.1:0-6854 GCA_040387455.1 Bacteroidota bacterium | reverse complement strand
AGAGTACAAACACCTATATAAAACAAATAATCCGTTTTTATGAACATTTTCGTGGGAAGCCTTCCGTTCAGCTTGGGCGAGGCAGATTTAAAAGAGTCTTTTGAGGCTTATGGACCGGTTGATTCTGTAAAAATTATTACAGACAAAATTACTGGCAGAAGTAAAGGTTTTGGTTTCGTAGAGATGCCAGACGATGAATCAGCTGAAAAGGCTATCAATGAGCTTA
Organism: Bacteroidota bacterium; assembly: GCA_040387455.1. Classification (GTDB taxonomy): domain Bacteria; phylum Bacteroidota; class Bacteroidia; order Flavobacteriales; family Flavobacteriaceae; genus Flavobacterium. The sequence continues at coordinate 6,628 of JAZKDS010000302.1, read as the reverse complement.
ATGGCGCAACTGTTGCAGGCAGGACAATCGTGGTTAACAAAAGTGAGCCTCGTGAGCAATCATCTGAAAGAAGGAGCTTTAACAGCAACAGCCGTCCAGGTGGCTTTAATCGTGATAACAACCGTGGTGGCGGTGGTGGCGGCTATAACCGTGACAACAACCGTAGCGGTGGTGGTGGCGATTATAACCGTGGTGGCCGTTACTAACAATATACAGAGCACAAATTATAAAACCATCCTTCGGGGTGGTTTTTTTGTTTTAGGGCAAATGCCAAAGCGCAGTTGTTTATAACTTTTAATAACCCTAAAATTAAAAATCGTACTTTTGAAAAACGCACTTTGTTGCCGTTTTTTTATGTTAATACCCTTAAGATCCAACTGTTAGTATGTACCTGATTTTTGACACTGAAACAACCGGATTGCCCAAACGCTGGGACGCCCCTATAACCGATACCGATAACTGGCCCCGCTGTATACAGATAGCATGGCAGTTGCATGATGATATGGGGCAGCTTGTAGAGCACCAGGATTATATTATAAAACCCGATGGCTTTAATATACCCTATGATGCCGAGCGTATACACGGTATATCTACAGATCTTGCTTTAGAGCAGGGTATAAACCTGCGCGAAGCCCTGGATCGTTTTAACGTAGCGCTTTCAAGGTCATCGTTTATTGTGGGTCAAAATGTGGGTTTTGACGTAAATATTATGGGTAGCGAGTTTTACCGCCATGGTTTAGAATCGCGCCTGGGCAGCATGAAAGTACTGGATACCTGTACCGAAATTACTGCCGAAATGCTAAGGCTACCCGGTGGCCGCGGGGGCAGGTTTAAGTTGCCTACGCTAACAGAGCTGCACCAGTATCTTTTTGGAGAGCCTTTTGGCGAGGCGCACAACGCTACAGCCGACGTTGAGGCTACCACACGCTGTTTCCTGGAGTTGCTTAAAAGGGATGTTTTTACGCCCCAGGAACTTGATGTGCATCCGGGATATTTTCAGGATTTTAAAGCCCGAAACCCACAGCCCGTTAAGCTGATTGGCCTTAAGCACATCAATCTTAAAAAGGCCAGCGAAGAAGTACGCCTGCGTCTTGAAAAGCTAAAAAGTGCCGAAGCCGTTACCCACACAGCTCCTGCACAACATCATGATCTTACTGCGGTTGACTTTGTGCATTTGCACAACCATACACAATTCTCGGTACTGCAGTCTACTATAAGTGTGCCTGATCTGGTTAAGGCGGCGGCTAAATATAAAATGCCGGCTGTTGCCATGACAGACCATGCTAACATGATGGGGGCTTTCCATTTTGTGAGTAACGTAATGAACCACAATAAGGCTGCCGAGGCAAAAAATAAGGCATCGGTTGAGGCCGGCGAAGAACCTGCAGAGGTTGTTATGAAGCCTATAGTAGGTTGCGAATTTTTTGTGTGCGAAGACCATAAAGACAAGACCCGAAAAGACAACGGTTACCAGATTGTGCTTTTAGCCAAGAATAAAAACGGCTACCATAATTTGGCCAAGATGTCGTCTATAGCGTATACGGCCGGATTTTACTATGTGCCGCGTATTGATAAGGCAGTTATAGAAAAATATAAAGAAGACATTATGGTGCTTTCGGGCAACCTGTATGGCGAAATTCCGAATAAACTCCTTAATATAGGTGAAAACCAGGCTGAAGAGGCGCTGCTTTGGTGGAAAAACCAGTTTGGCGATGACCTTTACATAGAGCTGATGCGCCATGGCCAGGAAGACGAGAACCGTGTTAACGACGCTCTTGTAAAACTGGCACGTAAGCACAACGTTAAGTTAGTAGCTACCAATAACACCTATTATGTAGATAAAGGCGACTCTCATGCGCACGATATTTTGCTGTGCGTTAAAGACGGCGAAAAGCTTGCCACCCCGGTGGGCCGTGGCCGTGGTTTCCGTTATGGGATGCCTAATAACGAATATTACTTTAAGCCGGGCGAAGAAATGAAGACCCTGTTTAAAGACCTGCCTGAGGCTATTGCAAACATTCAGGAGGTGATAGATAAGGTAGAGATTTATTCACTGTATCGTGATGTACTGCTGCCTAAATTTGGTATTCCGGATGAGTTCCTGGTTGCCGAGGATAAAGCAGATGGTGGTGTGCGTGGTGAGAACAAATACCTGGAGCACTTAACCTATGTAGGGGCACAAAAACGCTATGGCGAGATTACAGAGGCTATTAAAGAGCGTATTGACTTTGAGCTTCATACCATTAAAAACAGTGGTTACCCCGGATATTTTCTTATCGTGCAGGATTTTATTGCCAAGGCAAGGGAACTCGATGTTTCGGTAGGGCCGGGCAGGGGGTCGGCAGCGGGATCTGTAGTGGCCTATTGCTTAAAGATAACCAATATTGACCCTATTAAGTACGACCTTCTTTTTGAGCGTTTCCTTAATCCGGACAGGGTGTCGATGCCCGATATTGATATTGACTTTGATGACGAGGGCCGTGGCCGCGTTATGGATTATGTAATCAATAAATATGGATCCAGCCAGGTAGCGCAGATTATTACCTATGGTACCATGGCGGCTAAATCATCCATTCGGGATACGGCCCGTGTACTGGATTTGCCACTGTTTGAGGCTGATAAAGTGGCTAAGCTTATCCCAAACATGAAGCTGGCCAAGATATTTTCTATGGACCAGAATGCCCTGCGAAGCGCATTGCGTGGTGATGAATACGACCGTGTGCAGGAACTTATTGCCATGGCCGAAGGCGGCGACTTAACAAGCGAAACCATTCAGCAGGCAAAAGTGCTGGAGGGCTCGTTGCGTAACACGGGTATACATGCCTGTGGGGTTATTATTACGCCCGATGATATTACCAACTTCGTTCCGGTAGCTGTAGCTAAGGATTCTGATCTGTATGTTACCCAGTTTGATAACTCGGTGGTAGAGAGTGCAGGCCTGCTAAAGATGGACTTCCTGGGGCTTAAAACCCTTACGCTTATTAAGGATACGGTTAAGCTGGTTAAATACAAGCATAACATAGACCTTGATCCTGAGGAATTCCCTATAGATGATGTAAAAACATACGAGCTGTTCCAGAGGGGAGAAACCGTGGGTATCTTCCAATATGAGTCGCCAGGTATGCAAAAATACATGAAGGAGCTAAAGCCTACGGTTTTTGGCGACCTTATTGCCATGAATGCCTTGTATCGACCGGGTCCGTTAGAATATATTCCCAGTTTCGTAAAAAGGAAAAACGGCGAAGAAGAAATAAAATATGATCTTGATGCCTGCGAAGAATACCTTAAAGAAACCTATGGTATTACCGTGTATCAGGAGCAGGTGATGCTACTGTCGCAAAAACTGGCAGGCTTTACTAAAGGTGAGGCCGACGTTTTGCGTAAGGCAATGGGTAAAAAACAAAAGGAGGTACTGGATAAAATGAAGCCTAAGTTTGTAGCCCAGGCTGCAGAAAAAGGCCATAATCCGGTTACGCTTGAAAAAATATGGAAAGACTGGGAAGCCTTTGCGAGTTATGCGTTTAATAAAAGTCACTCAACATGCTATGCGTGGGTGGCCTATCAAACGGCTTATCTAAAAGCGCACTACCCGGCAGAATATATGGCAGCCGTGCTTAGTAACAACATGAATGATATTAAGCAGGTTACCTTTTTTATGGAAGAGTGTAAACGCATGGGCTTAGAGGTACTTGGCCCTGATGTTAATGAGTCGTTCTATAAATTTACGGTTAATGACAGAGGTGCGGTGCGTTTTGGTATGGGGGCTATTAAAGGTGTGGGCGGCGGTGCCGTGCAAACCATTGTAGAGAATAGAAAAGACGGCAACTACAAATCTATATTTGACCTTGCCAAGCGCCTTGACCTGCGTGCGGCCAATAAAAAAGCCTTTGAAAACCTGGCATTAGCCGGTGGTTTTGATTGCTTTACCAGTACCCACAGGGCACAGTATTTTCATACTGACCCGAGTGAGAACATCAACTTCCTGGAAAAAGCCATCAGGTATGGTTCTAAATCGCAGGAAAACGAAAACTCCAGCCAGGTAAGCCTTTTTGGCGAAGCCAGCGAAGTGCAGATTCCTGAGCCCATAGTGCCGCCGTGTGAAGAGTGGAGCACTATGGAAAAGCTTGCCAAAGAAAAAGAAGTGGTAGGTATTTATATATCGGGCCATCCGCTTGATGATTACAGGTTTGAAATGAGATATTTCTGTAGGGATAGGCTTGAAGCCCTTAAGAGTCTGGAGCAGCATGTAAATAAAAACCTGAGCTTTGGTGGCATTATATCAAATGTGCAGCACAGGGTGGCTAAGAATGGCAAAGGCTGGGCATCGTTTGTGCTTGAGGGTTATGACGAAAGCTATGAGTTCAGGATATATGGCGAAGAGTATCTTAAGTTCAGGCATTTCCTTATTGGCAATAACTTTACGTTTATGAAGGTTATGGTGCGCGAAGGCTGGACCAATGCCGAAGGTAAAAAAGGCGACCCAAGGCTGCAGTTTATTGCCATACAGTACCTTCAGGATGTGCTTACAACATTTGCTAAAAAGCTTATTATACAGTTTAATGTGGCCGAATTGCAGGAGCAGCTCATCAATAACCTTTCTGAGTTGTTTAATGGTAACAAAGGCGATAACCAGGTAACTTTTGAAGTTATGGAGCTGGAAAAGGTAAAAAAACAGGTAGAAATTGTAGCAACAACCCCTGTAAAAGAAACAGCAGGCGACATGGATGATGACGAGTTTGCCGAAGTAACCATTACCGAAAACATTGTGACTGAAGTAGAGGAAGTCCAGGTTTTAACCAAGCTTATTATGCCAAGCCGCAAGCTAAAAATCAAAATATCTACCGAGTTGTTGCATGAACTGGATAAACTGCAGGTAAATTTCAAGCTGAATTAGATGATAGATTTTTTCTATCGTAACTATAGCCAAAAGCTATACGTTTAACGTAAGATTTAGATACTAATGCGTAACTTTGTATTCGAATATATTATATAAATAACTAATTTACACACAGCATATGGCACAAGCAATAACAGATGCTACTTTTGAAGAAGTAGTATTAAAATCAGATAAACCCGTATTAGTAGACTTTTGGGCAGCATGGTGTGGTCCTTGCCGTATGGTAGGTCCAATCATTGAAGAAATAGGTGTGGAGTATGAAGGCAAAGCTGTAGTAGGCAAAGTTGACGTAGATGCCAACCAGGAATTTGCTGCTAAATATGGTATCAGGAACATCCCTACTGTATTGGTTTTTCAAAATGGTGAAGTAGTAGGCCGCCAGGTAGGCGTTGCTCCTAAGCAAACATACACAAACGCTATCGACGCTTTATTATCATAAGCCGAAGTAGTTTCAAGATAAAAGAACCACGCATTAGCGTGGTTCTTTTATTTTATACTGTTTTAAGCAACGCATACTTAAAATATTCACTATCCCTTTTTATAGCTATTTATAAGTTGCAGGATTTAATCTTTATATTTGTACTTGCATATATTTAAATATATAAATCAATTATGAGTTTAGAATCATTGTTTACACCCTTTCAATATAAAGGACTTAACTTAAAAAACCGTTTTGTAATGGCACCCATGACGCGTGCTTTTGCTACCGACGGTATACCAAATAGCCAGATAACAGATTATTATACGCGCCGAGCCGCAGGGCAGGTGGGCCTTATACTTACCGAAGGCACGGTTATAGACCGTCCGGCATCAAAAAACCTGAAGGATATACCTAACTTTTATGGCGATGAGGCATTGGCCAACTGGAAACAAGTGGCTGATTCGGTACACTCGGCTGGTGGCGCTATAGCTCCGCAAATATGGCATGTGGGCAATACTCCATATGCGTGGCAGCCGCCGGGCCCTTTTGAAAGCCCTGAAACAATGACGCGCGAAGATATTGACGCTACCATTAAAGCCTTTGCCAAGGCAGCTAAAGATGCCAAAACGCTGGGTTTTGATGCGCTCGAATTGCATGGTGCACACGGTTACCTTATAGACCAGTTTTTTTGGGAAGGGACTAATAAACGTACCGATGAGTATGGTGGCGCTACCATAAAAGAACGCAGCCGTTTTGCTGTTGCCGTGGTAAAAGCAGTGCGAGAAGCCGTGGGTCCTGATTTTGTAGTTATACTACGCATATCGCAATGGAAACAGCAGGATTATACCGCAAAGCTTGCCCATACACCACAGGAGCTGGAAGAGTGGCTTGTACCACTTGCCGAGGCAGGTGTAGATATTTTTCATGGGTCGCAGCGCAGGTACTGGGAGCCTGAGTTTGATGGCAGCGACCTTAATTTTGCCGGATGGATTAAGAAAGTTACCGGGCAACCCACTATTACAGTAGGTTCTGTGGGGCTTTCGGGCGATTTTTCGAGCGCCTTCCAGGGACAGGGGTCAGAGACTACTAATATAGATGAACTAATGCGCCGCTTTGACCGTGGCGATTTTGATCTCGTGGCCGTAGGGCGTTCGCTACTTCAGGACCCGGAATGGGTACAGAAAGTAAAATCAGGAAGTTTTGATCAGGTAGCGGCCTTTGACGCGGCCAACCTTGCAAAACTGTATTAAATATATGACTAGTCCTAAAATAGGTTGACTATTTTTGATTATACAAATTTGATAAAAGTT
>JAZKDS010000301.1:3545-10038 GCA_040387455.1 Bacteroidota bacterium | reverse complement strand
AAGGTCGGCTGCGTTTAATGCCACCGATGTAAAATCAGGAATTTTGTATTCCTTATTATACACAGCGCTAAGTATAGTTGTAGAAATGTCTTTTGTGTTGTAATTCAGTCCATTACTGGTTATGGCTACAGCTATCTTATCTTCCGGAAAGTAGCCTAACCTGGAAACAAAGCCGTCAATACCACCATTATGTCCATAGGCCATTTTATCTTCAAAAGGCATTTCAAAAAGACCCATGCCATAGCCTTCTGTCATGCTTTTCATCTGGTCTACACTTTTTTGAGAGATTAGCTTACCGCTAAATAACGCCTCAATAAATTTTGTAAGGTCAGATGGGGTAGATACCATAGCGCCGGCACCTAAAGGTATACTCATGTCGGTCTCATCTTCTTTAACCCATTTGCCTTTAAAAGTATAAGAGTTAACCTCGTTGCCTGCAAGGTTTATCTTGCCGCCCACTTTAGTGTTTTTTAATCCGATAGGTTTTATAATGTATTTGTCTATCAGTTCTGTATAGGTCTTTTTATACGTTTTTTGAAGGATGAAAGTAAGCAATATAAAATTAGAGTTGCTGTATTCGGCTTTAGCATTCGGCTCAAAATCACTGCCTCCTTTTGTAATAATGTCTATAAGCTGCGCCTCGGTTTGGGCTATATTATCCCAGTCGGTATAGCTTTCATCATTAGTAAAATTATGTATGCCGCTCCTGTGGTTTAGCAGGTTGCCAATGGTTATTTTGTCGGCATTTTTAATGGTAGGAAAGTAACTGTTTATGGTTTTGTCCAAGGTTAGCTTGCCTTCTTCAACCGCCTTAAAAACAAGTGTCGTAGTAAATGTTTTTGATATAGAACCTATGCGGTATTTTGAATTGGCATCGGGCTTCTTACTAATAGCAATATCGGCAAAACCTACGGCTTTAGTGTATATTACCTGTCCGTTTTTAGATATAGCCACGCTGCCCATAAATTTATTGTTTGTGGCAAGGGCATCTATGTAGCTGTCAAGCTTTGCCTTATCTAAGGTTTGGCTAAAACCTAATTGACAGCTAAATGCTAACAGGAGTAATAATAATAGTTTTTTCATTGATGGTTTGTTTGATGATTATAATTTAAAGGTAAATATTATTTAGTAGCGGCTTTATGGTCATAGCTCAGTATGCGTGCCATTTTCCAGGTGCCATCTTTATAAAGCCATACATGTGTAAATTTAGCCCTGCCTGCTAATTGTTCCTTTCCGTTCTCGGTTTCATAAAAAAGGTGCTCACCGATAAGTATGGCGCCATAGCCATCCAGTGGGTATATTTCAAAAGTATCCGGTACTGCTTCGCGGCGGGTTTTCCATCCGGTAGCGCTGCTGCAAAGGTTTTTACGCGTGGTTTCAATAAAGGTATCCAGCGTTTTGCTAACTCCGCCCTTGTCGTGATAAAATTCTAAATCATCCGTAAAATACTTTTTAAAATTTTCAATGTCGCAAGTGTTATAATAACTAAAAGCCTCGGCATCAAGCGCTGTGATGAGTTTTTGCAACTCCTGTTGATTTGCAGGATATGAAGGTTGCTTTTGCTGTGCGCTGGCCATTATATTGGTCATTACAAAGAACAAAAGATAGATTTTTTTCATTTTTTGATTGTGATTTGACTGATGTATAAAAACAACCCCCGCTTGTGGGCGGGGGGCGGTACTATTTAATCTTGCGAAACGCTACCGCCGGACGATTCGTCTTTAGATAGTTTTTCGGGTGTTTTTACATAGTTTACAGAGCTGCCACTTGAGGCGCTTGCTTTTAGGCTTTCAACCGGGTTTACAATTGTGGTGCTGCCGCTTGAAGCATCGGCATCTACATCTGTAGCTACAAGTGCTTTGGCATCAACGCTACTGCCACTGCTGCTGTTACTTTTTAGCTTTTTTGCACGGCCGCCTATTTTAAGGCTGCTACCGCTACTGGCTTCACAGTTTATAGTATTACTTTCTACAGATACTTCCAGGCTGCTGCCGCTGCTGCTCGATACTTTAATGTTGTCGCCTTTTAGTACTGTGGTGCTTTTTACAATGCACCCGGCGCTCGACTCTACACTTTCTACCTTTGGCAGGGTTACCGTAACTTTTTTAGCATCGGCATTGCCTATCTCCACATCAGATTCAATAGTTAGCACGCCACCGGTTACTTTTGTTTTTATATGTTCCTGCAGGTTGCCGTCTGCCTCAACAATTACCGAGGCTTTATCGCCCTGGGCTATGTATACCTCAATACTGTTTGAAGCAGATATTTTTGTAAAGCCTTCGCCTACACTACGGGGTTGCGTAATAACATTACCGGTACCGTCTACACGCTCAAACCCGCAAGAAAAGAACAACATAGATGCCGCAATGGCTATTATAGCTTTGGTTACATGTACAATAACTTTAATCATATTGGTTGGTTTTTGGTTTATTGATTTTGTTTCATATCTTCTTTCTGAAATTCGTGCTCCATTTTAGTGCGCTCTATTTCAAGTTCAGCTCTTTCTTTTTCCAGTTCCATGATGCGTATGGTTTTATCCTGAGAGTCTTCCATGCGCTGTGTATTATCTATTTCCTGTTGTATACGGTCTTCTTCAACACCTATGCCTTTATCTGTTTTAAGGCAATCAAGGCAGGCAACTTTATCTTTTTTCATTTGATATACATGGTTGGCATTATCCCATTGCAGGTCAAAGAATTCGTTATCGGTATCATCATACCTTTGCACGTTGATGTCTGGTTTAAAACATGTGCCTTCGGGTAAGTATAAAAATATTTCTACACGCTGCCCCCTGAATTTTGATGTGACATCAAATATTAAATAATTGTCTAAAATTAATGTATTTCCGCTTAATTTAAAATTATATTTAATGGTTTCTGCTACTTTACTTGCCTGCTGCATGTTATTGGCATTGGCAATTTTTTCTACCTGTATATAGGGGTTCTCGCTCTCGGTATGGCGCACATATAGCCTTACATTGTTGCTATATAGTACTACATTGCCCATAGAGTCCTGTTTAAAGGCAAAGTCCCTGTCATAACCATTATACTTGGTAAAGTATTCATTGTTTTTAAACTGAAGCTGCAGTGTATCTGTTTTTGAAAATGCAAACTCCTGTTTTACAAAGCTGCGTCCTTCGGTACCCAATTGTGCCACTTGGTATAGGCCAAGGTATATACATGCGCTTACAGATATTATCCAGAGCGCCAGCAGGGTATAAGTAACCATACTGCTTACTGGTTTCATGTTATCTACCAGTATGCGAAGCCCTGCAATAAATAACGAAAGCAACGGTATAGCTGTAGCAAAGAACACTATTAGTGTTAGCAACCACATTGGGGTTTCGGTAAAATTCCATCCCTCTACATACGGGAACCATGATTGTGGTACCAGTGTAGATGAAAAGATAAACATGATAAAGAATACTACTGCTGCGCCCAGTGCCAGTGCACTAAATACGGTAATAAAGGCACCTATTATTTTAGCTATGGCTTTAAGTATGGCAAGCACTGCGGTGCTAATGCCTGTACCAAGCTTTTCGCCGGCCGTTTTTACATTGTTGCCCAGTTTATCATAATCTACATTTTTAAACTTTTCCTGTAGTACCTCAAACTCTTCCTTTACCTTTTTTTCTATGTTAGTAATGGTAATGGGCTCGCCCTTCATTTGCAGCTTTTCTGTAGTGGTTATTGCTTTAGGTACTATAATCCAAAGCAGTACATAAATAAGCAGGCTGGTACCAAAGGTTATAAATGGCGATATTATAAACAATATCCTTATCCACAACGGGTCAATACGTAAGTAGTGTCCCAGGCCGGCACATACACCTGCTATAATGTTTTTATCGTCGTCGCGGTACAGTTTTCGGGCAACATAATAAGGCATGCTGTAAGCTCCTGTGCCTGAACTATTGTTGCTATTCGCTGCTTTAGGTTCGCTTTCTTCGTCAATACGATAGTCTTCCGGCTGGCCCATTACGGCTATAATTTCGTCTACTTCTTTATTGCCTATAACCTGCTTGTCATTCTTTGTTTTTTCAGAAAGCAGCTCGGCAATCCTTGCTTCAATATCGCCCATAATCTCATCCTTACCATCGGGCGAAAGCGAACGCCTTATTGCATCGAGGTAGCGATTTAGCTTTTGATAGGCATCTTCGTCTATATGAAAGAAAAAGCCTCCTAAATTTATACTTACTGTTTTGTTCATGACTATGCTTTTTGGCTGGTTATTGTTTCTACTGCATCAGACAATTCTGTCCAGGTTATGCTTAATTCTTTTAAAAATTCTTTTCCTTCGTCGGTTAAACCGTAATATTTTCTTGGCGGGCCCGATGTTGATTCTTCCCAGCGGTAGCTGAGCAGGCCGTCGTTTTTGAGCCTTGTAAGCAGCGGATAAACGGTGCCCTCTACTACAAGCATCTTTGCGTTTTTAAGGGTGTCGAGTATTTCGCTGGTATATGCATCCTTTTCTCTAAGCACATTCAGGATACAGAATTCCAAAACTCCCTTGCGCATCTGGGCTTTGGTGTTCTCAATATTCATAAGTTTCCATATTTTTTATTTTAGTGCCTTAATTAAGGCTTAATCTACTTGTGTTTCTTTTAACTGCATAGGTATTGTCTCCAAGTTGCCTGCGTTCAGGTTCGCCATAATAGGTAACCGATGATGAGGTATCTGTTTCGGCCTTTATAAACTCTTTAGCCTGTATGCATATGGCCGATGCATTTTGGGCCGTAACTTCTGCCGATTGGCAAACAAGCTTGCCGGCCTGCAATGAGCCACTGCTGCAATATATATGGGCAAAATTTGCTGTGCCCTGTACTTTTGCATAGGCACCACCCATAATGTTGGCCTTAAAAGTGCCTGCATGTATTATGCCCCTAAAACCTGATCCTGATGCCGCGGTTACTTTAAAGTTACCCACCACTTCAAGCTGCCCGGTAAATGTTGCCCCGCTTGCCAGGTTTATTTCTGCATTTTGCAGTTTCCACTTTCCGGCGGCCTTAATAGCTGCACTGCCTTCTGCTTTAATTTCAGGTAAGCTTTTTTGCGAAAGGTAAACTGTTACAGCACCTGTCATAACGTCTGAATCTAAATTAATCAAGTATACTTTTAGTGTACTGCCATTATATTTGGTAACTACTTTTTGTAAAATAGCCGCGTTATCTGCCTCAACTTTTAAGGCTACTGTGTCGTTTTGGGTAATAATTACCTCAATGCCATTTTTAACCTCAAGCTTTGTGGCTTCTGTTGTTGCCTGCCTCGTTTCGGTTGATTGTGCCTGTGCCCATATGCCCGTAAGGCAAATTAGGGCAGAAAAGATTACTTGTTTCATTACTGTTTCGTTTTTTGATTGATGATTGATGATGATTGATTGAAAAATTGATGATTGAACTCTTATTATTGATTACTTAATAAAATTTATGGTTAAAGGAAATCTGTAATTCTCTCCATTGCTGTTTTTTATGGCTGCTAACAGTATCAGGAAGAACTCGGCTACTTTGAGTACAAAAGCAACAACTGCGGCAATAATCCCTATTATAATTACCGATGTCATATGGCCCTCATTAAACCTTTCAAGCACCCAGTGGCCATTATCCCACATATTGATTTGAGCATCTTTAAAAAAGGCGAAAATAAAAATGGGCACTGCTATTATCAGCAAAGTGATGGTATATAACAGTATACTCAACTGAAAATTAATAGCCTGCTTACCGTTATAATTTACAAATTCTGACTGCTCTTTTTTAGCACTCCATATTACTATTGGTAAAATAAAGTTGCCAAATGGAAAAATATATTGTGCATAAGCACTTAATTGTAAGAGTGTTGCTGTAGTTTTGTTTGCTGTGGTTTCCATAGTAGGTTGGTATGTCAGTTAATATCCTATGCAAATATATGGCTAAAGACAGGTAGTTTGTATTGCATAGTACTTATATTTAACATAAAATTAACATTTTGAATTAGATGTAATAAAGTGTATATTAGCATTAAAATCACTGATATCAATGGACTTTACACCAGCTAAACTCAATACATTCCTGTTGTTTAAACTGCCTTCGGCTTATTTTAGCGGGGTTCGCGTTAAAGAAATATCGTCAGAAAAATGTGTGGCAAGCGTTAAGCACCGCTGGATTAACCAAAACCCTTTTAACTCTATGTACTTTGCTGTGCAGGCTATGGCGGCAGAGCTTACCACGGGCGCACTGGCTATGTATCATATAAAAAAGAGTGGTAAAAACATTTCTATGCTGGTGGCTAATAATAAGGGTAATTTCAGCAAAAAAGCAAAAGGCCGCATAACCTTTACCTGTACAGGAGGCTCAATTATGGCCGAAGCCATAGCACAGGCAGTTGCTACCGGAGAGGGGCAAACCATATGGCTAAAAGCTATAGGTGTAGATGAAAAAGGCGATAAAGTGAGCGAAATGGATTTTGAATGGAGTGTTAAGCTAAAGTAATTTTGCCAAACATACGTTAAACAAATACTAAGT
>JAZKDS010000301.1:0-3535 GCA_040387455.1 Bacteroidota bacterium | reverse complement strand
ACCTGCTGCATAAGAGGTATTTTTGTGTAAAAAGATAGAAAGATGAAAGTTTTAATTACCGGAGCCACTGGGCTTATTGGGAACGAACTGGTATCGCTATTGTTAAAGAATGGGATATATATCAATTACCTTACTACTTCTGAAGACAAGATACAAAACGAAGAAAAATATAAAGGCTTTTTATGGAATCCTGAAAAAGGCGAGATAGATACTGCCTGCCTTGAAGATGTAGATGCTATAATTCACCTTGCGGGTGCCTCGATATCTAAACGCTGGACAGCTTCTTATAAAGAAGAAATACTGGACAGCCGTATAGTAAGCACTAACCTTTTATACCATACTTTAAAAAACAACTCTCATTCGGTTCATCAGTTTATATGCGCTTCGGCAATAGGTATCTACCCAGATAGTACTGATAGAATATACAGCGAAGAGAGCCCTGAGCGCGACAACTCGTTTTTAGGGTATGTAACACAGAGATGGGAAGAAGCGGCAGACCAAATTACACAACTGGGCATTAAAGTAGTCAAAATACGCACGGGCCTGGTACTTTCCGGCAAAGGCGGCGTTTTAAAAGAGCTGGCCGGGCCTGTAAGGTTTGGGGTAGGTTCTGCGTTTGGTAGTGGTAAACAAAGCCAGTCCTGGATACATATAAGCGATTTAGTGGGTATATATGGCTTTGTATTGAGCCATGAAGCCGAAGGCGTGTATAATGCTGTTGCGCCATATCCTGTAGATCAGGATACATTGGTTAAAACGGTGGCTAAAGTGCTCGATAAGCCTTATTTTATGCCTAATATCCCTAAGTTTGCCATGGAGGCCATATTAGGAGAAATGCATATATTGCTGTTTACCAGCCAAAATGTTAGCGCAAAAAAGGTAATAGGAGAGGGCTACCAGTTTAAATATCTCTCGTTAGAAAGAGCAATAAAGCATGAGCTTAAATAATAGTTCCCGCCAAATGGCGGGTTTTTTTATGCCGTGTCGCAAAAACGAATGACAATTTGACACTTAAAGCTTTTTGGCAATACTTTTGCACCTCGCTCTGCGAACACCAAGAGAATTAATGTTAAAGAAAATATTTAAAAATATGAGCCGGGATAAAGCTGAAAATGCTGAGAAAGACGTAAAGCACGACGAATTTGTTAATGAAACTGAAAATACCACTGACCAAACGGCAGCCCAAGGTATAGAAACTGCTGAAGAGCTTACCGAAGAAGAAAGGTTAGGCGAAGAGCTGGCTAAAGAAAAAGACAAGTTTTTGCGCCTTTTTGCAGAATTTGAAAACTATAAAAAGCGTACAAGCAAAGAGCGTATGGAACTGTATAAAACTGCTAACCAGGAGGTTTTACAGGCCATGCTGCCCGTAATGGACGATTTTGACAGGGCATTGGCACAAATTTCTAAAAGCGATGATGAGATAATGCTTAAAGGCATTGAGCTTATACACAATAAACTAAAAGATACACTGGTTAGCAAAGGCCTTGAAGTGGTAGATATTAAGGCAGGCGACGCTTTTAATGCTGATTTTGCCGAAGCTATTACGCAGATACCTGCACCTACAGAAAAGCTTAAAGGGAAGATTGTTGATGTAATTGAAAAAGGATACAAGCTGGGCGACAAGATTATACGTTTCCCTAAAGTAGTGATAGGCAACTAATAACAACAGGCAGGATGGCAAAAAGAGATTATTACGAGATATTAGGGCTGGAAAGAGGCGCAACTGCAGATTTGATAAAAAAGGCCTACCGCAAAAAAGCCATTGAATTTCACCCTGACAAAAACCCGGGTGATAAAACTGCTGAAGACAAGTTTAAAGAAGCTGCAGAAGCCTATGAAGTGCTTAGCGATGCCGATAAAAAAGCCCGTTATGACCAGTATGGCCACCAGGCTTTTGATGGCGGCGGTGGCGGTGGCGGCTTCCACGGTGGCGGCATGAACATGGAGGATATTTTTAGCCAGTTTGGCGATATCTTCGGTGGTGCTTTTGGTGGTGGTTTTGGCGGATTTGGTGGTGGCGGAGGCCAGCGCCGTGTTAAGGGCAGCAACCTGCGTATTAAGGTAAAGCTAACCCTTGAAGAAATTGCCAATGGTGTAGAAAAGAAAGTAAAAGTAAAACGCAAGGTTCAGGCCCAGGGCGTTAGCTATAGAACCTGCCCTACGTGTAATGGTGCAGGCCAGGTAATGAAAATTACCAATACTATTTTAGGCCGTATGCAAACAGCAAGTACCTGCCACACCTGTGGTGGTTCTGGCCAGATTATTGAAACCAAGCCTAACCATGCCGATGCACAGGGCATGTTGATGGAAGACGAAACCGTTAGCATTAAAATACCTGCCGGTGTAGCCGATGGCATGCAGCTTAAAGTTACCGGTAAAGGTAATGATGCCCCAGGAGGCAACAGCATACCGGGCGACCTTATTGTGGCTATAGAAGAGGTTGAGCATGAAACGCTTAAGCGCGAAGGCGAAAACCTGCATCTTGATTTGTATATAAGCGTAGCAGAGGCTGCACTGGGTACATCTAAAGATATTGACACTGTAACAGGTAAAGTACGCATAAAACTGGAGGAAGGCATACAAAGCGGCAAAATTTTAAGGCTAAAAGGTAAGGGTATACCAAGCCTTAACAGCTATGGCAGCGGCGATCTTTTAGTACACGTAAATGTTTGGACCCCAAAAGGTTTAACAAAAGAGCAACGTCAGTTTTTTGAGAAATCACTTACAGATGAAAACTTTATTCCGAGGCCCGAAAAGAGTGAGAAATCTTTTTTTGAAAAAGTTAAAGATATGTTTTCATAATTTAAGAAAATTTTATACATTTGAAATTCACTAAGCAATTAGTGAATTTTTCTTTTTCATAGCAATTTTTCCCACCTCTATGCAAATAGGGGTGGGTTTTTTCTTTTTGGGCGTTATTGCAGGCTAACTTTAAACCTTAAAACGCTAAACCCGGAAATAAAATTGTTGTACTTTTACACTTCGCAATAAAACAGCATGAAACCAATTCTCGAAGTAAAAAACGTAGTAAAGCAGTATGGCGATTATACAGCTTTAAACAGCGTTTCCCTTTCTGTTCCGCAAGGCAGTATTTATGGCCTTTTAGGCCCTAACGGCGCCGGCAAAACTTCTCTTATTCGCATCATCAACCAGATTACCATGCCCGATAGCGGCGAGGTGCTGCTTGATGGCGAAAAGCTAAACCCATCGCACATTTCACACATTGGCTACATGCCCGAAGAAAGAGGCCTGTATAAAAGCATGAAGGTGGGCGAGCAGGCTTTATATTTGGCACAGCTTAAAGGGCTTACTAAAAAAGAGGCTAAAGAACAGCTGGATTACTGGTTTGAAAAACTGGAGATAACAGGCTGGTGGAACAAAAAAATACAGGAATTGAGCAAGGGTATGGCTCAAAAAATACAATTTGTAGTAACTGTACTGCACCGCCCCAAGCTGCTGATACTTGATGAGCCTTTTAGCGGTTTTGACCCGGTAAATGCCAATCTTATTAAAGATGAGATACTCGAGCTGCGCG